>JACCYG010000315.1 GCA_013696595.1 Actinomycetota bacterium
GACAGTCAGGAACGCCGGCACAAGCGCGAAGGAGCGCTGAACCTCGTTGGTCTGGACATTCTGCTCGGCGACGAACCGGGCGAGAAAGCCGGCGTGCTCTTCCACGGCTGAACGGAAGTCGTCCCAGCGGCCCGAAAGCGCCCCAGGCGCCTCGCCCGCGAGCACGAGGTAGTGGACCCCGCCGAAGAGCTGGAGCGGCGTGTGCCACCGCCACCTCTCGACAAGCTCGTCCAGAAACGGCTCGTCGGCGCACCGCTCGGCGAGCGAGGCGTAGAGCGGCGAGCCCAGCTCCGCGAAGTGCCGCGCCTGGTGGCGGAACGCTTGCGGGCGCCGTTCCGCCTGCGAACGCGGAGCGAGCGGGCGGGACAAGCCCCGCCCCTACACCCCGAGAGCCGCTTTGGCTTTCGCGGCGATCAGCGAGAAGGCGGCCGGGTCGTTGACCGCGAGGTCGGCCAGCACCTTCCGGTCGAGGTCGATCTCGGCCTTGCGAAGCCCGGAGACGAACTGGTTGTACGAGAGGCCCTCCTGCCGGGCGGCCGCGTTGATCCGGATGATCCAGAGGCGGCGGAAGACGCGCTTGCGGCGCTTGCGGTCCCGGTAGGCGGACACGTCCGCCTTCATGACCTGCTCCTTCGCCTTGCGATAGGAGACGTGGCCCTGCCCGAAGTACCCCTTCGCCTCCCCGAGGAGCTTGCGGCGCTTCTTGCGCGCGTGAACCGATCGCTTGACCCTCGGCATCTCTCTCCTCCTAGCGGCCGAGTAGGCGGCGCACCTCGCGGGCGTCCGAGCTGTCGACCGGCTGGTCTCGCCCGAACGCGCGACGGCGCTTCGCGCTTTTCTTCTCGAGGTTGTGGCTCTTCATCGCATGGCGGCGCAGGAGCTTCCCGGCTCCGCTGACCTTGAAGCGTTTCTTGGCGGCTCGCTTTGTTTTTTGCTTAGGCACTCTGGGCCACCCCAACCTGGGCCTGGGCGACGTTCTTGTTCGGGGCGAGCACCATCACCATGTTCCGGCCGTCGAGCGCGGGCTGCGTCTCGACCTGGCCGAGCTCCTTCACGTCCTCGGCCAGGCGCATGAGGAGGTCGCGGCCGCGCTCGGGGTGTGTGACCTCGCGGCCGCGGAACATGATCGTGACCTTTACCTTCGCGCGGTCCTTGAGGAAGCGGACCACGTGGCCCTTCTTCGTCTCGTAGTCGTGAATTCCGATCTTCGGCCTGAACTTGATCTCCTTGACGTTGATCTGCGTCTGGTGCTTCCGCGCCGTCTTCGCCTTCTGCTCCTGCTCGTACCGGTACTTGCCGTAATCCATGATCCGGCAGACCGGAGGGTCGGCGTGCGGCGCGATCTCGACGAGATCGAGGTCCTTCGAATGCGCGTACTCGAGCGCCTCCGACGTCGTCTTGATCCCGACCTGCGACCCGTCGTCGTCGACGAGACGGACGCGCGGAACCCGGATCGCCTCATTGATCCGAACTTGCGGCTCGGCCGGACGCACCGGCTCAAACCCGCGCCGCGGCCTCACTGATACATCACCAAGCTGTGATTTGCCTCCTCTTCAAAATACAAAAAGCTGCGCGCAGCAGCCCTCGTCAACCCTCGTTTCGGTTGAACCTCCGACGGGCGGTTGCCCCGGAGGTGAGGAACGGAAGCTCCTGCTTGCAGGCTCACAGCTTAGCAGCGGCTTCGAGCTCGGCGAGGAGTGCATCGACGCTCATCGTCGACTGCTCGCCGCCGTGCTTTCGCACGGCGAGGGCGTCGCGAGACTCTCGCTCCCCCCAGACGACGATGTACGGAGTCTTCGCGACCTCGGCCTCCCGGATCCTTCTCCCGAGCGTCTCGTCCCGCGCATCTGCTGCGACACGGAACCCTCTGAAGCGCAGCTCGCCCGCGAGCGCGAACGCGGCCTCGTGGTGGCCGTCCGAGACCGGCAGGACGCGCACCTGCTCGGGCGCGAGGAAAACCGGGAGATTGCCGCCCGTGTGCTCCAGGAGAATCCCGATGAACCGCTCGAGCGAGCCGAGCAGGGCGCGGTGGATCATGGCCGCCGTGTGCTCGGCGTTGTCCGCTCCTGCGTAGGCGAGACCGAAGCGCTGCGGCATCTGGAAGTCGAGCTGAACCGTGCCGAGCTGCCAGCTTCGACCGAGGACGTCGTGCATGTGCATGTCGATCTTGGGCCCGTAGAACGCGCCCTCGCCCTCGCTGACGTCGTACGCGATCCCCCGCTTGCCGAGCGCGCTCGCGAGCGCGGCCTCGGCGCGTTCCCACTCCTCGTCCGCGCCAAGTCGATTGTCGGGCCGCGTCGAGAGCTCGACGCGCATGTCGAAGCCGAAGAGGTCGTAGAGGAAGAAGGCGTAGTCGAGGCAGCCGAGGATCTCCGCCTCGAGCTGGCCGGCGGTGCAGAAGATGTGCGCGTCGTCTTGAGTCACGTGGCGGACGCGCAGAAGCCCGTGCAGCGTCCCCGAGAGCTCGTTGCGATGGAGCGTCCCGGCCTCGGCGAGGCGGAGCGGCAGATCGCGGTAGCTCCTCGGCGCGTCCGCGTAGACGAGGCAGTGGCCCGGGCAATTCATCGGCTTCAGGCCGTACTCCCGCCCCTCGGCCTCGAGGAAGAACATGTTCTCGCGGAATTTCTCCCAGTGCCCCGACGTCCGCCAGAGCTCGTTGTCGAACACGAGCGGAGTCTTGATCTCCTCATAGCCGCGGCGCGCGTTCTCGCGCCGGCGGAGGTCCTCGAGCGCGTTCCAGACGACCATTCCGCGCGGGTGCCAGAACGGCATCCCCGGCGCCAGCTCGGAGAAATGGAAGAGGTCGAGCTCCTTGCCGAGGCGGCGGTGGTCGCGGCGCTTCGCCTCCTCGAGCCGGTGGAGGTACGCCTCGAGGTCTTTCGGGTCGTAGAACGCGGTCCCATACACGCGCGTGAGCTGCGGTCTCGTCTCGTCGCCGCGCCAGTACGCGCCCGCGAGCGAGAGCAGCTTGACGGCCTTGATCGGCTTGGAGTCCTGAAGGTGCGGCCCACGGCAGAGGTCGACGAAGTCGCCCTGGCGGTAGAAGGAGATCTCGCCGTCGGCCGTCTCGACGAGCTCCACCTTGTACGGCTCGCCCTGCTCCTCGAAGAACCGGCGGGCCTCGTCCCGCTCGACCTCCCAGCGCTCCCACTCGCGGCCCTCCCCGAGCTCGCGGCGGATCTCCTCCTCGAGGCGCTCGAGCGCTTCCTCGCCGACGGGCTCCGGGAACTCGAAGTCGTAGTAGAACCCGTTCTCGATCGGCGGTCCGATCGCCACTTTCGTCCCCGGGTAGAGGCGGCGAGCCGCTTCGGCCAGCAGGTGAGCCGCAGAATGGCGAAGGACCCAGAGAGCATCGGGGTCGTCACCGTCGCGCATGGTCAGGATCTGGATCTGCTGGCCGTCGTCGAGCGGGAGGCGGAGATCGCGGACCTGCCCGTTCGTCCGCACGAGAACGGCCTGCTCGGCGAGCTTCGGCCCGATCGCCCGGGCGGCGTCGAGCCCCGTCGCGCCGTCGGGAAGTTCGAGCTCTGACTTATCGGGAAGGATGACCCTCACGATGGAATCAGAGGATAGACGCGACCTTCCCGAGCAAGACCCCGAGCCCACGGAAGAGGGCTCGCCCGTGCCCGACCCGGAACGCGAAGAAGGCGGCGACACCGAGGACGTGCCGAGCGCCGACTGAGCGCGACATCCCGCCAAGCAACAAAGGCGAACCTCTGGTGAACGGCGGCGGCGAGTCCTGCGAAGACGGCTAGGATCGCGCCCGTGCCGCAGGTGAAGCAGTCGCTCGAGCGCGAGTTGAAGTTCGAGGCTCCAGCCGGTTTCGCGGTTCCGCCTTTTCCCGGTGAGCCGCTCGAGACGCGCGTCTTCACGTCCACGTACTTGGACACGGCTGGCGGGCCGGCCA
>JACCYG010000158.1 GCA_013696595.1 Actinomycetota bacterium
CCGCGTCGACAAGGCCGCAAGCTGTTCGGCGAGCGCGCCTAGGAGAACTTCTTCACGTTCTGGATCGGTAACCATAAGAGTCGGTCCTTTGGCGAGATGATAAACATCTCGGTTCGAGATGATACACATCTCACCATTGGGCGTCAGCCAGGTTCCAGCGCCAGCAGGCTCCGGTCGTCTTCTACTCGATGGCGAACTCGAGCGGGAGGACGAACGCGCTCTGCCGGTTTGTCGAGGTGGCGAGAAATGACGGCACGGCCGAATAGGCCACTAGCGCCGATGCCTCCACTCTGCTAGCACATTGCTAGCATCATGTTCGTGCCGACTCTCCACCTGCGGAACGTTCCCCTGAACGTCTACGAGGCCCTGCGCGGCCGAGCTCTCCGCTCTGGCCGATCGCTCAACGCCGAGGTCGTCGCGATTCTGCGGGAAGAGATCGAGCGGCGGCAGGGCCACGAGGATCTTCTCCGGGAACTCGAGCGGCTCAGCGTCGTCCTGCCCGAGGGGGCGCCGACGCCCGAGCAGTTCATCCGCGAGGACCGCGACGCCCGTTAGCGCGGTCTTCGACGCGAGCGCTCTCGTCCGAGGCGTCGTGCGACCGGAGTCGGGCGGCGCGGCGATCGAGTGGATCCACCGGCTCGTCGCAGGCGACGTCGAAGGCTTTGCCCCAGATCTCGTCTTTCCGGAGACTGCGAACGCGCTTGCCGGCTACGTCCGAGCTCGACTCGTCGCCGAGAAGCGTGCCGGCGCGATCCTGCAGGCTCTCGTTCGCCTCCCCTTGGAAGTCATCCCCGGACGGCAACTCGTGCCGGCTGCGCACCGGATCGCTCTGGCTCGGGGGCTCACGGTCTACGACGCCTGCTATCTCGCGATCGCGGACGCTCTGGGAGCGGTGCTTGTCACGGCCGATCGGCGGTTGGCTGACGCTGCCGTGCACAGCGCGCTCCTGTCCTGAGCCGCCGGCTCTCGCGTAGGCGTTACACACACGTCACATAAGGTGATGTAACCTCAGCACATGAAACGACTGCAGATCATGATCGAGGAAGAACTCGACGAGGCGCTCGCGGTTCAGGCTGCGAAGGAGCGGACGTCGAAGGCTGAACTCATCCGCAGGGCTGTACGCCGCGACATCAAGCCGTTGCCGCCGATCGAGGAAGATCCGTTGTGGGAGCTCGTCGGTTTCGTGGAGGGCGGACCGAACGATTCACAACTGATCGACGAGGTCGTCTACGGCCCGAAGCGCCCGCGTTGATCTTCGTAGACACGTCCTTCTGGATCGCGCTTTTCGACTCGAAGGACGAGCATCACGCGGACGCGGCCGATCTCCTCGCGCGGTTTGGCGAGTCCTCGCTCATCTGCTCAAACCATGTACGCGGCGAAGGTTGGACGTTTCTCCGCCGACGTCACGGTCACCGTGCCGCCGTCACGTACCTTGACCGCCTGGGGCGCACGTCGCGGCTGCGGATCATCGGCGTCGCCGAGGAGGTCGAAGCGCAGGCGTTGCGCTGGCTTCGCCGACACGACGAGCGGGAGTACTCCTTCGTCGACGCGACGAGCTTCGCGCTCATGCGCTCGCTCAAGATTCGCGAGGCGCTCGCGTTCGACGGCGATTTCGCGGCGGCCGGGTTCGTCGAGCTGAGGTAGTAGCCGGCCGTCCGAGCAGGCCACAGGCGCGTCGAAGCTCGATCTTGCAGTTTCGGCACGAGCTCGATACACACGTGTGCGCCTCTTTGCGCTTCACTGGCGCCCAGATGGATCGCCGGTCTGCTGATGCCCTCACCGCAGCGATCGACGCGGGTCCTGCGCGACTGGCCGCATGCCCGCTTTGTCTCTTTGCGGTTGCGTTCGCGCTCGAGACCGGCGACGAGAAGGAGATCCGGAAGGCGCTGCGCTTCTTCGCCCCGCTCCTCTGGGACGAGGGAACGGCCGAGCCGCTAAAGGCGGCCCTCGAGGGTGCTCGGCAAGCCGGCCTTTCCCGGTGCGGACGAGGCGATCGCGGACGTCGAGGCGCGCGGCCCGTGCTCACTCGTCGCCGAGGCGGTCGTGCGCCGCCTCACGAGCGAGCAGTTCGCCGAGATGGAACGGAACCGGGTTGGCTCCCTGAACTGACGCCGCGTCGCGAGCCGTGCGCCTAGAACGGGAAGAGGCCCCTGAGGCCGCGTGGTTTCTCGAAATACACATGCTAATGTATGTGTATGTATGAGCGTCGGCTCCAGATTCTGCTCGACGAACCTCGCTATCGCCGGGTGGCGGCGCGCGCGCGTGAGCGCAAGACGTCGGTTGCAGCGGTCATCCGCGAGGCGATCGACGTCGCGCTTCCCACCGATCTCGGCCAGAAGCGTCGCGCGGCTGATGCGATCCTCGCGGCCGAGACCATCCCTGTCCCGGAGACGTGGGAGGAGCTGAAGGCCGAGCTCGACGAGATTCGCGGCGGAGCAAAAGACTGATCGTCCTCGACACCTCCGTCCTGCTGTACGCGGTCGGCGGTGAGCACCGGCTGCGACAGCCTAGTCTGAGGTTGGTGGACGCGATCGGGGGCGGGAGCGCTGATGCGCGGACGACTCCCGAGGTAGTTCAAGAGTTCGTACACGTATACGGACGTCGCCGCCCGCGCGAGGTTGCAGCGCGGCACGGGCGGCGCTACGCCGAGTTGCTCGCGCCGTTGCTCGTGGTCACGGCGATGGATCTGGGCCAAGGCCTCCGCCTGTACGAGCGCCACGGCGACCTGGGAGCGTTCGACGCGGTCCTGGCCGCGACGGCGATTCGGACGGATGCGGACGCGCTCGTTTCCGCGGACAAGGGCTTCGCGTCGGTACGCGGGCTCGTGCACGTTGCGCCGGGAACGGACGCCTTCGAGCGCCTGCTCGCGTAAACACCTCGCCCCCCAGGGAACGCGGGCAGGGCAAGCCCGCCCCTACGTCAGAACGAGAAGATTCGCCTCAGGCCGCGCGGTTTCTTAGCCTGGCGCTTCGCATCGAGTTCGACCCAGCCCCGGGCGACGCGATCACGAAGGTCCTGAATGCTCGCCTCGACCTCGGCTCGCTCGGCTTCCCGCTCTTCAGGCGTCCTCTTCTTCCTCTTCATCATCCTCCAAGAGGTACTCGCGGATGTCGTACGTCCATGTCTTGAGGTCGGCGAGCGCCCACATGATAACGAGCACCTCCTCGCGGTAGATCGCCGGTTCGGCCGGCTGGGCGCGTCTCCACACCCGCCAATCGTGGTCTTGTGCGTGGGTGCGCGCAAGATGGCCAGTTAGGACAATCGCGCGCCTGTTTGCGCGAGTCGTGCCTGCGGAAGGAAGTGTGAATGGCGCTCGAAGGGATCGGAAACGGACGGGACGCGCTCGAGGCGCCGGCGGAGCGTGCTCGCTCGGATGCCGAACGCGGTCGTGGCTGGTTCGCCGTTCTGGCGCGCGCCGGGCTCGTCGCAAAGGGCGTCTCGTACGGGCTCGTCGGGATCCTTGCGCTCAACCTCGTCGTCGGAGACGGCGGCAAGGCGACGAGTCGCCAGGGCGCTCTCGCGACGCTCGCGCAGGAGTCGTTCGGCAAGGTGCTCCTCGTCCTGCTGGCGTTTGGGTTCGCCGGCTACGCGACTTGGCGGCTCGTCGAAGGGCTCATCGGCTCGGACGAAGGCGGGAAGATCAAGGAATGGGGCAAGCGCGCGGGCTACCTCGGCCGCGGCCTCATCTACGCCGGGTTGACGTACTCGACCGTCAAGCTCCTGTTCGGCGCCGACAGCCAGTCTCAGAACCAGGACGCTCGGGAGAAGACCTCGACCGTCCTGGAGTGGCCCGGAGGAAGGTGGATCGTCGGCGCCGTGGGCCTCGCGGTCATCGGCGTTGGCCTCTGGAACGGCTACCGCGGGATCAGCACGAAGTTCGAGGATGAATGGCGCGGGGGAATGAGCTCCGCGGCACGGAGATGGGGCCGGCGCATCGCCGTCGTCGGGCACCTTGCTCGAGGCGTCGTCTTCACGCTGATCGGGGCCTTCCTGATCAAGGCAGCGCTCGAATACGAACCGAAGGAAGCGGTCGGCCTCGACGGCGCGCTGCAAGAGGTCGTGAATGCAAGCTACGGCCGGTACCTGCTCGGGTTGGTCGCCGCGGGGCTCGTCTGCTACGGGATCTATTGCCTCGTGGATGCGCGCTACCGCGACGTCTCGACGGGCGACGCCAGGAGCTGACGACGTGATCTTCGCCATGCTCCTGAGACGTTTCCTCCTGATGTGGATCGCCAGGCGTCTCTGGCGGATGTACCAGCGCCGGCGAGCACGCCGCGCGCCACCGCACACTCCGCGCTAGCCGAGGCGGAGCGGGACTGCACGATGCATGCATCCCCTCGCCGACAAGCTGAATAAGGGACACTGGAGCGAGTGGGCAACTGGGACGATCTCGACCCCGCGCGGCGCTACCACGAGGGGACGAAGCACTCGCCCGAGAGCGTCCGCGCCTCCGGCCACTGGCTCGACTGGGACAACCGCCCGCATCCCTTCAAGGAGTACGAGGGGCTCGAGGCGGAGCCGCTTCCGCCCGAGCTCGAGCGGCTGCTTCGCTTCGGCGCGGGCGTCATCCGAACGCGCGAGGCCGGGAGCGGGAACGAGTACCACTTCCGCACCTACGCGAGCGCGGGCGCGCTCTATCCCGTGGAGATCTACGTCGCGACCGCCGAGGGGCTCTTCCACTTTCACCCGCGCGACCTTGCGCTTCGGCGCTTGCGCGGGGGCGACTGGCGCGGCGCGCTCGTTCCGGACGCGGAGGCGGTGCTCGTCCTCACCGGGATCCTCTGGCGGACGGCCTGGAAGTACCAGGCTCGCGGGTACAGGCATCTCTTCTGGGACGCCGGGACGATCCTCGCGAACCTGTTGGCGCTCGCGCCCGAGGCGCGGCTTCTCACCGGGTTCGTCGACGACGAGGTGAACCGGTTGGTCGGCGTGGACGGGGAGCGTGAGGCTGCGCTTGCTTTGCTCGCGGTGGGGCGTGCCGGTGCGCCGCGGGCGGGGCAAGCCCCGCCCCTACAGGTTCGGGCCGCGCCGCTTTCTCGCTCGGAGGTCGCGTACCCGGAGGCGTACGCCTTGCACGCGGCTGCTTCGCTGGCGAGCCCCGAAGATGTGCGGCAATTCGCGGGCGGGGCAAGCCCCGCCCCTACGACGGTTGACGTGTTTTCGGGCGAGGAGCCCGAGAAGGTTCTCCGCCGTCGCGGCTCGGCTCGCACGTTCACGCTGGACTCGATTCCACGGGCCGACCTCGCCGGGATCCTCGAAGGCGCCTCGGCTCCGATCCCGGCGGACTTCCCGGCCTCCAACGAGATCTTTCTCTTCGCTCACGCCGTCGAGGGCCTTCCGGCGGGCGTTTATCGGTTCGACCAGGACTTCGAGCTCGTGAAGCCCGGTGACCACCGCGGCTGGGCGGGCTACCTCGCGCTCGACCAGGAGCACGCGGCGCGCGCGGCCGCGACGCACTTCCTCATGGCTGATCTCGAGGCGGTGTTCGCGAACCTCGGTAGCCGCGGCTACCGCGTCGCGCAGCTCGAGGCCGGGATCCGCGCCGGCCGCGTCTACCTGGGCGCGTACGCGCGCGGGTACGGCGCGACCGGGCTCACGTTCTACGACGATGAGGTCAGCGACTTCTTCGAGACCACGAAGAGCCCGATGCTGTGCGTCGCCGCGGGCCCGTACGCGCGCCGCTAGCGGCGACGCCCCGCCGGACGGTGCCGGACCTTCCTTAGCGACCGACCGTTGTGCGGCCCTAGGGGCCGGACAAGTCCGGCCCCTAGCTCACCCCGTTTCGCTGCGCCCAGTAGTTGATCGTCGCCTCGACGGTGTGCCGGCTCGGCCGAGACGAGTGTCAGTGCGAATGCGAGTGCACCCGCGCGACACGGCGCTCGAGCGCGCGGCGCGTCATCGGCCCGGCGACGGCGTCGACTCCGAGCCCGCCGCGGCGTTGATAGCGGCGGAGCGCGCGGGTTGTCTCACGCCCGAAGTAGCCGTCGATGATCCCCGTCGGGCTCCCGCGGCGCGTCAGCATGAACTGGAGGACGGAGACGTCCCAGCCGACCATCCCGCGCCGGAGCAGGCGCCGTCCGTAGAGCGGCCGCCCGAGCCGTCCCAGCGCGGCC
>JACCYG010000191.1 GCA_013696595.1 Actinomycetota bacterium
GGACTCCTCAGCCCGCTGAGATCGCCGCTGGACAATGGTGCCTCTGCCGCTACCCTTGCCAGGAAGCCCAGGGTCTGCATATACATCAGCAGGATGACGGAGGCAAAAACGTTGATCACGAGTTTCGTCAGGATCCAGTAGTGACGGAACAAGCCCCATGTGGTCCCAAGTGACTGGACGAGCCCGGTGAGCAGCGAGGCGAACGCCAGCGGGACGAGGACGAACCAGCCGGTCAGCTCCATCGTGAGATAGGCGCCACGTACGACCTGAGCGTCCTGGCTGGTGAGAGCGGCGACGGCGAGAGCCAGGAAGCCGGTGACCGCGCCAAGCCAGCCGACCGAGGCAGTGACATGCGCGGTGAGCGCGAGCTTGCGGACGCGCGGAGTCAACGTCACGGCCGGCGCGCACCGTGCTCCGTGAAGCCGGGGGGGAACGCGTGGGCGCCACGGTCACCGGGCGATGCGTGGCGACTGGGGCCATGACCCCCGCCGCGGCCGCTGAGCAACAGGATGACAAAGAGCAGGACCAGGACGAGGGCGATGCCTCCGAACACCTTCACCCAGCGTGGTGTGCTCGTGGTCGCTCCGAGGTCGTGGTCAGCCATTGCGGGATCCCTTCTGTCGCGGTCGCCCGGCGATCTTTGCAAGACAGAATGTCTATATCAAATCTAACGTGTCTCGACCTCGCACGCCGCGTATGCTTCGGTGGTGCCGAAACTCTGGAACGAAACGATCGAGACGCACCGCCGCGAGGTCCGCGATGCGATCCTGGATAGCACCGCGGCGCTCGTGGCTACACAGGGCCTCCGCTCGGTGACGATGTCGCAAATCGCCGAGGAGACCGGCATCGGACGCGCGACGCTCTACAAGTACTTCTCAGGCGTCGAAGCGATCCTGTTCGCCTGGCACGAACGTCAGATCTCGAGCCATCTCGAGTATCTCGCCGAGTTCCGAGACCAGGCCGGCGATGCCGGTGAGCGGCTCGAGGCGGTGCTGGAGGCCTACGCGCTCATCGCCCACGAGTCCCACGGGCACCAGGACCCCGATCTCGTGGCGTTCCTGCACCGAGACGAGCACGTAACCCGCGCGCAGCACCATCTCCGCGACATGATCCGGGACTTGGTGAGCGAGGGCGTCGAGACCGGCGACGTCCGGGACGATGTCGCCCCTGACGAGCTCGCGGGCTACTGTCTCCACGCCCTGACAGCCGCCCGCGGCCTGCCGTCCAAGGCAGCGGTTCGCCGGCTCGTCACGGTCGTTCTGGCCGGGTTGCGGGCCTAGCTCGCGCTGCTGAGCGGGAGAGCGCGTCGTTCCCGCACGCCGTCGGCCATCGCCTGGACGATCTGGACCAGGTCCGACTTCGTGATTCGATTCGAGAGCCGGATCCAGTCGGCGGTCGAGCGACTCGGGGGCTCGACCGTGAGGATCTCGATCACAGGGATTCCCTGGTCGGCTAGCGCGGCCGCTTGATTACGTCCGATCAACCGGCCCCGGAAGACGACGGCCAGGTCCGCTTCGGTCCCGTCCACGTCCTGCAGCGGACGCGTGCGCAGGCCCACATCGAATCCGGCGTCCTCGAGGAGCTCGGCGAAGTCGGTCTGTCGCGCCGCGATCACGAGGACTTTGCCGCTCTCTGTCCCCATGTCGGAATCTTCCCCCGATGACTTGCGTTTGAAAGCCGTGGGTATCCTCGCCGCCGGATGGACCTGAAAACACTCGACCACGTCGCCCTGTGGGTTGCCGACCGCGACGCCATCGCGGACGTTCTCCTGAAGAAGCTCGGGATGCACGTCATCGACCGGACGGACGCCTTCACGCTCGTGGGCGCAGACGCGCGGCGAGGCAAGCTGACGCTCTTCGCGGCGGAGGGACAGCGCGAGGTCGGGGCTCTCGCGCACGTCGCACTTCGCGTCAGCGACGTCGAGCGCTTCGAGCCTGAGCTTCGCGAGGCGCCCTTCGACGTCGGCGAGGGGCTACGCGTCGAGCTCGTCCAGGCTCCTACGGAATCCGAGCTCGACCTCGACCACGTCGCTCTCTACTCGGCCGACGCCGCCGGGACAGCGGAGGCTTATCTCACGTTCGGCTTCGAGGCCGCGGAGCCCGGCCCTTCCGACGTTCCGAGGGTCGAGGTCGGGGGCGCGTACGTCGAGTTCCACGCCGGTGAGCCGGGAGATCCGGAGCGGCCGTTGCTGAACCACCTCGCCGTCCTGGTCGATTCGGCCGAGGAGCACCTCGCGGAGGCGGAAGAGCTCGGTCTCGAAGTGGCGGACTTCGTTGACGCCGCGAACACGCGCGCCGTCTTCATCTGGGGCCCCGAGCGCGTCAAGATCGAGCTCGTCGAGCACAAGCCGAGCTTTTCGCTGGTTTAGGGCCGCGGGCCGATAAATCCGGCCCCTACGACGATGTCATCTGAACTGATCGTGGCGGGGGGCGGAATGGGCGGCCTCGCCGCCGCCGCGCGTTCGCGGGAGCTGGGCGCTTCGGTCACCGTGTTCGAGAAGGGCGACCGGCCCGGCGGCTCGATGGCGCTCTCGAGCGGGTTCTTCTGGCGCTATCGCGACTTCGAGCGCTTTCGGGAGGAATGTCCGGGAGGGGACCCGGAGCTCCAACGTCTCGTCTTCGAGCGGCTCGACGAAGACCTTGCGTGGATCGAATCCCTCGGAGCCCCTGTGCTCACGCGGAAAACGGGCAACCCCCTCACGGTCGGCGTCCAGTTCGACCCGCGCGGGCTCACGGATACGCTCGCGCGGCGAGCCGGTGAGATCAGGCTCGGCGCAGCGCTCAATGAAATACCGGCGACGGCTCCCGTCATTCTCGCGACGGGAGGATTCCAGGGCGATCGTGACCTCCTGCGCCGGTACGTGACCCCCGAGGCGGACGAGCTCGTCCTGCGCGCGAACCGGTGGAGCGCCGGTGACGGGTTGCGCCTCGGCCTCGATGCGGGCGGTGAGTTGACGGACGGGATGGACGAGTTCTACGGCCGAAATCTCCCCGCGCCCCCGGCTCGCATCTCGCCCGATGGATTCCGCCCGCTCGCGCAGCTCTACGCGCGCTACGCAAGGGTCGTGAACGCCGAGGGCGAGCGGTACGTGGCGCGAACGTGGTCCGAGATCGACGTCGTCCAGTGGACCGCGAGGCAGTCGTGGGCCCGCGCCTGGTACGTCGTGCCGGACGAAGCGCTGGGCAAGCGCGTGCGTGATCGAACCGTCGGCGAGATGATCCAGGCCGCGCGGGACTCCGGGGCGGCCGTCAGACACGAACGGGGCGAGACCGCGGTTGAGGTTGTCGCGGGAATCACCACGACGCTCGGGGGCCTTCGCGTCGACGCGCACGCACGCGTGGCCGAAGGCGTCTTCGCATGCGGGGCCGACGTCGGCGGGATCTCCACGGGCGGCTACTCGAGCGGGCTTGCAGCCGCGCTCGTCTTCGGACGGATCGCGGCCGAGGAAACCGGGGCCCTCAGTCGTTAGCCGGGCTCGCGGGCCGGCCCTGGCCGGCCGCTACACCGGTAGAGGTCAAACCGGCTGGAGGTACGCGCAAACCCGGTCGTCGCCGGGAAGCGGCGACGGCGCCACTCTCGTCACGACGAAGCGCGTCTCGCCCTCTTCGACCGCTGTTCCGATCTGCGGAGCCTCACCATCTCGCTCGGCGAGCTCGTAGCCGCTCGGTTTCGAGACGAAGAGAAGGTGCTGCTGTGCGTCGGCCATGACTGCGCACCTTAAGCGTTGCGACCGGGTTACGAAGGCGCTGGGGAGGCCTCGGTCGTGGCCGCGACGTACGCAGGCAGCAGGACGCGAACGACGGTCCCGCCGTCCGGATGGGAGTCCACGGACAGCTGTCCGTTGAGGACGCGAACGCGCTCGTCGAGATCCTCGATTCCGGCGCGCCGCCGCTCGCCGACTCCGTCGTCCTCGATCTCGGTGCTGAAATGGCCGCTGTCCGCCTGCGAGAGAGTGACTGCGATCCGGTTCGGCTTGCGCCGCATCGCCTGGTTGATTGCCTCGCGGAGGAGCTGGTAGAGGGCGACCTGCGCCTTCTCGCCGAGCCGGTCGCCGATGTCGACGTCGACCGAGACCGTGATCCCGTACGACTGCTCGATCTGTTGGCCGAGAGCCTGGATCGCGGCGCCGAAGCCCTGGTCGCGGAGAACGAGGGGCTCGATCGCAAACGAAAGGTCGCGAAGTGTTCGGATCGTGTCGCGCTCCCGTTCGAGCGAGCTCGCGATGACCTTGGCAGCGTCCTCGTACCGGCCGTCCTCGATCGCCGCGAGGGCTGCGTCGTGCATTAGCGCGATTCCCGACATCGACTGCAGTGGACCGTCGTGCAGGAAGATCGAGAGGCGGCGGCGCTCATCCTGTTCCGCCGTGATGAGGCTCTCGGTGAGGCGTTCGCGCTCCCCCTCGCGCGTGACGGCCTCGTCGATCAGGCGCGCGTTCTCCACGGCGCGCGACGCGAAGTCGGCAAGCACGGTGGCGCGCATCAGATCAAGCCGATGGAACGGCTCAGGTCGCTTGAGCTCGAGCGTGCCGAGCCGCTCGCCACGCGCGGTCAGGGGAACACGGATCCCGCCGGGGACCTCGTGCGCTTCACGGCCTGTGGTCTCCTCGGGCGGGAGAATCCGCACGTCGCGCGCGCGAAAGAGCCGCCTGGCCTCGGCGCAAGTCCGCTCGACGATCTCGTCGGGCCGCCGCGAGCTCGACACGACGGCGATCGACTGGACGAACGACTCGAGGAAGCTCGCCTGCGATTGCAGGCGGTCCTCGGCGGATTCGTGCCGCCGGCGCTCCGAGACGATGAGGAAGACGGCGAAGGCGCCGGCGAACGCAACTGCGGCCAGGAGCCCGGCGATCGAGAGCGAGAGGCTGTCGAGGAGAAGCCCGACCGCGCCGGCGGCCGCGGCGGCACAGGTCACGCCGACGAGGAAGACGGGAGCGCCGAGGCGCCTAATCGATGATCGCTTCGCGAAGGGCGATCGCAACGGCATGCGTCCGGGTGTCGGCCTGAAACTTGGCGAGGATGTGGCGGACGTGGCTCTTCACGGTCTCCTGGCTGATGAAGAGCTTGGCGGCCACGTCGGCGTTCGACATGCCGTCGGCGAGGAGTTGAAGGATCTCGCGCTCACGTTGCGTGAGCATCTCCTCGCGGTCGCGCGTCAAGAAGTCGGGCATGAGCGCGGGGTCGACGTACCCCTCGCCGCTCGCGACCTTCTCGATCGCGCGCAGAAGCGTCTGGTGCGGTGCCTCCTTCAGGATGTACCCCTTGGCACCCGACTCGAGGCCGCGGCCGAGGAGGCTGCGCTCGCCGTACGCGGTGAAGATCAGGACCGACGTCGAAGGAACCTTTTCCGTCAATATCTTCGTCGCCTCGAGACCGTCCATCCCGGGCATCCGGACGTCCATGATCACGACGTTCGGGCGGCGGCGTTCGGCGAGGGCGATCGCGCTGGCGCCGTCGGACGCCTCGCCGACCACGCGAACGTGCGGCGAGCGGGAGAGCGAAAGGCGGAGGCCCTCGCGGACGACCTCGTGGTCGTCGGCGATCAGGCAGGTGATTTCTGGCGGCATTCTGGTGGCTTCCCCGAGGCAAGAGCATAGTCGTCCAAAAAGGGGTACACCTTTAGGGTTACTTGCGCGCGCGGCCTGCCCAGGAGGGCGTTTCCGGGTGCGCTATCCTCTGACTCGAATCTTGGACGAGCTACCGCCTAGTACCCACGCCCCGGAGAGCGGGGCGTGAGCGACATCCTTCGGATCATCGTCGTTCTCCTATTGGTGCTGGGGAACGCCTTCTTCGTCGCGGCCGAGTACGCGCTCGTGACGGCCCGGCGGACGCGTCTGAACGAGCTCGCGACGCAAGGCAATCGGCGTGCCCGGATCGCGCTTCGCATCATGGACAGCCCGATTCGGTTCATCGGGACGGTCCAGCTCGGTATCACGGCCTTCTCGATCGCTCTCGGCGCCGTCGGCGAGCCCCTGGTCGAGCACTTTCTCGAGCCGGTGCTGGCGACGACGGTCGCCTTCATCGTCGCGTTCGCGATCGTCACCTACCTGCATGTGACGCTCGGCGAGCTCGTTCCGAAGGCGATTGCGCTCCAGAAGAACGAGGGGACGGCGCTCTGGGTTGCGCTTCCGGTCGAGGCGTTCTACATCGTCACGTACCCGCTCGTCTGGGTCCTCCAGGAATCCTCGAACGCGGTCACGCGCCTGTTCGGGATCCAGCCGGCTCCCGCGGGGATCGTGGCGCACAGCGAGGAGGACATCCGCATGATCGTTGCCGCGGCCGAGGACACGGGGGTGATCGAAGAGGCGGAGGAAGAGATGCTCTACAAGGTCTTCGACTTCGCCGAGAAGGAGGCGCACGAGGTGATGGTGCCGCGGCCTGAGGTCGTCGCCATCTCGGTCGATCTGCCGTCGCAGGAAGCCCTAGCCGCCGTGATCGACTCGCCTTACACGCGCTACCCGGTGTACCGGGGCTCGCTCGACGACGTCCTCGGGATCATGCACGTGCGGGATCTGTTCAAGGCGCTGTACGACCGCGGAATCGAGAACGTGTCGCTCGAGCATCTCGTGCGGCCCGCCTACGTCGTTCCGGAGACGAAGGACCTCGGCGCGCTCCTCGGCGAGTTCCGCCGGACGAACCAGCACATGGCCCTCGTGATCGACGAGTACGGCGCCGTCGAGGGGATCGTGACGCTCGAGGACCTGCTGGAGGAGATCGTCGGGGACATCGAGGACGAGTACGACCTGCCGGACGAGTCGGTCGAGCGCGTCGACGAGAGCCGGATACGGATCGACGGGACGTTCCCCATCGACGACTTCAACGAGCAGTTCGAGCAGGAGCTGCCCGTCGAGGACTACCACACGGTCGCCGGGTTCGTGTTCGGACAGCTCGGCCGCGCGGCGGAGGCGGGCGACGAGGTCGTCCACGACGGACTTCGCTTCGGCGTTCTCGAGGTGGACGGACCGCGGATCGAAAAGCTCGAGATCGAGTTCCTGACTGGCGAAGCACCCGCCGAAGCCTCGGTCGGCGCCGAGTAGGCTCGGCGCGTGGAATTCGACCCACGGCGGAGCGGCGCGGCGCGTGCGCCTCGACGCGCTGCTGGTTGACGAGCCGGGGCGACCATCCTTAAAGAGTTCCGGCTTGCGCACTCGCCGCCGGAGCCGTTGAATACCGTTCTGGGCGACGATTGGGCGGATCCGTGAAGACCAGCCTTGGCATCTGGGCATTCGGATCGATGGTGACGCGGTTCGTGCCCGGCGGCTATAAGCCCTCCCACGCGGGGGAGTCGACGTCCGAGCGTGTGTCGCGCGTGGTCGAGCGGCTCGACGACCTGATCGACGGCTACGAGTTCCACTATCCGCAGGAGCTCTCGGAGAAGAATCTGGACGAGGTCCGCGGCGCCCTGGGCGGCCACGACATCTATTGCCTGGCGAGCGGGCTCCACCTCGACCCTCGATTCGGGCGCGGAGGACTTGTCTCCCCGGACGAGGCGACCCGGGCGGAGGCCTTGCGGCAAACGGTCGCAGCCGTCGACTTCGCGGGCGGGCTCGGCTCGCACTTCATCATCTGGCCCGGGATCGAGGGCTACAACTATCCGTTCCAGACGCCGTATAAGGAGAGCTGGGCCTGGCTCGTCGACGGCATCGGGCAGGCCGCAGAGCGCTGCCGCGGGCACGGGATCCTCCTCTTCCTCGAGCACAAGAACTCCGAGCCGGCGATGAACATCCTCATGCGGAACGTGGGGATGACGCTGCACGTGATCCACAAGCTGCGGGCCCAGGGGCTCGACAACGTACGCGTGAACATGGATTGGCAGCACCTGATCATGAACGGCGAGAACCTGGCCGAGTACGCGGCGCTCCTCGCCGCCGAGGGCGTCCTCGGGCACCAGCACGCGAACTCGGGCTGGGGAACATTCGACGACGACAACATGGTCGGGGCGACGCGCTTCATGGAGACGGTCGAGCTCGCGATCGAGCTGCGGCGCGCCCGGTACGGAGAGAACGGCGAGCGGATCGGCTTCGACCTCTATCCCTACACGGAGGATGCGGTCGACGCGGTGCGGCGAAGCGTGATCCAGTGGCGGTTCATCGACTCGCTGGCGGAGAAGATCGACGGCCCGGACCTCCGCGAGGCGCAGATGCGGAAAGACGCCGTTCGTGCGTACGAGCTCGTCTACGCGGCTCTTGGGGGCGATTGATGGACGTCCCAAACGTGATGGAAAGACTTTCGGTCGGAGCTCGTGCGGACGGCGATCGGGGGAAACGTGTTTGGAGCGAATGGCACTGGACCGGCACACGTGCCGACGGGCCGCCCTCGACATGGGGGGTCTCGTGATCGCGGGCATCCGTGACGGCCGCATCGCATGGGGGCGGCTCTACGTCGAGCAGGTGGAGGAGTCGGGAGGGATCGACGAGGCCATCGACGAGATGGCGGGTGGCAAGTCTTGATCTAGGTCGCGAGCGCGCGGCGAAGCGCGTCGCGGCCGTTCTCGAGGATCGGGCCTCCGTGTGCGAGCAGCACGATCTCCACGGGAAGCTCGAGAACGGGCCGAAGCGACGCGCGAAACTCCCACGGCTCGACGCCGTTCGGAAGCCACGAGTCCGGACATGTCCGGACGCCTCCGCCGGGCGTCCCGAGGAAGACGTCGCCTGCGACGAGAGCGCGGTGCTCGGGGATCCAGAAGAGCGCCTCGCCCCTGCGGTTGGCCTCGAATGCCTCCACCTGGCCGGGGAGCGGGTCACCCGGCGCGAAGCTGTTCGTGAAGCGCGTGCGCTTTGCGATCTCGCTCTCGGCGCCCTCGTGCGCCCATACCGTGGCGCTGTCGTACCGCTCGAGGATCGTCTCCGCGCTACGCGCATGCCAGAAGACCGTCAGGAGCACGGCCACGGGTTTCCCCGCCCGTTCCACATCCCGGTCGAGAGCCCGCCAGAAGCGCTCGGCTTCGCCGGGGTCGGCCGGGGCGAGGGGATCGACAAGGACGATCGCGTCACCCGCCTCGCAGTAGACGCATCCGACCTCGGGGTCCCAGCCGTCTTCGCCGCCCTCGGCGGGCGTCCAGTCGGGGTGCCGCGTAGTCCAGCGCCAGAGCCCCTCGGCGATTGGTTCCACGTCCATGGCGTCTGACCCTATCCTCGTGGGCCTCGACGTCGGCACGACCGGTGCCAAGGCGATCGCAATCTCGCCCGACGGTGACGTGGTCGCTCGGGCCGAGGAGGAATACGCGCTCTCGACACCCCGGCCAGGCTGGGCGGAACAGGATCCAGAGGACTGGTGGGCTGCTGCGGAGCGCGCGCTTATGGGCCTCGGCGCCCGCGGGATCGCGGGAATCGGCCTGTCCGGTCAGATGCACGGGCTCGTCGCGCTCGATGAGCGCAATCGCGTGCTTCGTCCCGCGATCCTCTGGAACGACCAGCGGACGGCTGCCGAGTGTGTCGAGATCGAAGAGCGCATCGGCCTCGAGCGTCTCATCGAGCTGACCGGGAATCGAGCGCTGACGGGGTTTACCGCGCCCAAGCTCCTCTGGCTTCGGAACAACGAGCCCGAGGTCTTCGGCCGGATCGCTCACGTCCTTCTGCCGAAGGACTACGTTCGCCTGCGTCTTACGGGTGAGCACGCAATCGACGTCGCCGACGCCTCCGGCACCCTCCTTTTCGACGTCGCGGGCCGGCGGTGGAGTGACGAGGTGCTCGCCGCGCTGGACATTCCGGCGGAGTGGCTCCCGGCCGCGCTCGAGTCACCTGCCGTTTCGGGCCTGTCGGAGGACAAGGTCCCCGTGGCGGCCGGGGCGGGCGACCAGGCTGCGGGCGCGCTCGGCGTGGGCGTTGGGAAAGAAGGACCGGTATCCGTCGTTCTCGGCACGTCCGGAGTCGTCCTCGCCGTGCTGCCGGAGTTCGCCGCCGACCCGCAGGCCCGCGTGCACGCCTTCTGTCACGCCGTGCCCGGTGCCTGGCACGCGATGGGAGTAATGCTCTCCGCGGCCGGCTCGCTGCGCTGGTTCCGCGATGCGTTCGCGCCGGGCGAGGACTACGCCACCCTGGTCGGTGAGGCCGAGAGGTGTGAGCCGGGCGCCGAGGGCCTTGTCTTCCTCCCCTACCTCGCCGGCGAGCGCACGCCTCACGCCGATCCGGATGCAAGGGGCGCGTTCGTCGGCCTCTCGCTCCGTCACGACCGCGGTGCGATGGTCCGCGCCGTCCTCGAAGGAGTCGCGTACGCGCTCCGCGACTCGCTCGAGCTTCTCCGCGAGCTGGGGGTGCAGCCGGACGTCGGACGGGTCTCGGGCGGCGGCGCCAGGGGCGGGCTCTGGCTGCGTATCGTGGCGTCCGTGCTCGGCATCCCCCTCGAGCGAACCGCAGTCGAAGAGGGCGCGGCGTACGGCGCCGCGC
>JACCYG010000279.1 GCA_013696595.1 Actinomycetota bacterium
CCCCCACGGGAGAGAGCCACGCGCGAGCGACGCTCATGCGCCCCGCCCCTCGAAGACCGTGACCCGCGCCGAGCCGTAGCGGCGGCTTGTCCGTTTCGCGAGCGGAAGGTCGGGCTCCTCACGAGCGTCTGATTCAACGACGACGATCCCGTTCGGGGCGACGATCGAAGGGAGATAAGCGGACAGGGTCGGCAAAAGTCCTGCAAGGAGCCGGTATGGCGGGTCGATCAACACGAGATCGTACCGCCTCCCGGCCACCACGTCGGCCGCGAGAGCCCGCGGCGCATCCTCACGCAAGACGGTCGCCCCGACGAGGCCGAGCTTGTCCAGGTTGCGGACGATCGTGTCGGCGGCGGCGCGATCCTTCTCGACGAACGTCGCGTGCTCGGCCCCGCGCGAGAGTGCCTCGAGGCCCATCGCCCCCGAGCCCGCGTAAAGATCGAGAACGGTGGCCCCGTCGACGGGGCCGATCAGGTTGAACGCGGCTTCGCGCGTCCGATCGCCCGTCGGGCGCGTGTCGAGGCCCTTCGGACCGAAGATTCGCGCGCCCTTGCGCGAGCCGGCGATGATGCGCACGCTAGCCGCGCTTGAGGCGGGCGATTGCCTCATCGGCGCTCATGACCTCTGCGAACTCCCCATCCAGGCTCGCGAGCGCAGCCCGGTGCATCGTCTCGGCGTCGATGCGCGTTCCGTCCGGGGCAAGCCGTGCGAACGTCGCAGTCGCGTCGTCCACAAACCACGTCTCGAAACCGAGATTGCCCGCCATGCGAGCCGTCGTCGAGCAGCAGTGGTCGGTCGTCAGCCCGGCGATGACGAGGGTGCGGACGCCTGCTTCATGAAAGCGCCGCTCGAGGTCGGTGCCGATGAACGCGCTGTTCACCCGCTTCTCGACCACCGGCTCGTCTTCCCGGGGCTCGGCCGCGCCCTTGAACTCAAACGCCTCGCTTCCGCGTTTGAAGACCCCTTCCGGCGAGGTGCTCTCGTGGCGAACGTGGACGATCGGTGCGCCGTGCTCGCGCCAGGCTCCCAGCAGGCGCTCGATCTGCGCCTCCGCGTCGAGATTGTTGCGCTCGCCCCAGGCTGGATCGTCGAACCCGCGCTGGACATCGATCAGAAGCAGCGTCGGGTGCGGGTCCATGGGATCAGCCGAACTGGGCATCTGGGGCACCGCCAAAGAATGCCTCGACCTCGTGATCGAGCGGGCCTTCGGCGTCGCGCAGCTCGGTCGCCCACTCGCGCGCCCTCGCGATCAGCTCACGGTCCCGCGTCAGGCGGGCGAACTTGAGATCGGGCAGGCCCGACTGGCGCGTGCCGAGGACTTGACCCTCGCCGCGGAGCTCGAGGTCGACCTCGGAGAGCTCGAAGCCGTCGGCGATTTCCACGAGCGCTTCGAGGCGGGCCTGGGCGCCCTCGGTCAGCTCCTCTTTCGAGCGCGAGACGAGGAGGCAGTAGGACTGGTCGGCTCCCCGACCGACACGACCACGTAGCTGGTGGAGTTGAGCGAGGCCAAAGCGGTCGGCCTCCTGCACGATCATGATCGTCGCGTTCGGGACGTCGACGCCGACCTCGATCACCGTTGTCGCCACGAGGACGTCGAGCTCCCCATGCTTGAACGCGTCCATGACGGCGCGGCGCTCCGCGGTCGGAAGCTTCCCGTGCAGGCAGCCGACCCGGAAGCCGCGAAGCTCCGCGTCCTGTAGACGCACGGCTTCCGCCTCCGCCGCGCGCGCCTCGATCGTCTCCGACTCGGAGACGAGAGGGCACACGACGTAGGCCTGCCGGCCGTCGGTGAGGTGCTTCCGGAGGCGCGTGTAGGCGTCGCTGCCCCGTTCGTGACTGATCCAGCTCGTGACGATCGGTTTCCGGTTCCGCGGCGGGCGTGCGATCTCGGTGACGTCGAGGTCTCCGTAGACGGTTTGCGCGAGCGTGCGCGGGATCGGCGTCGCCGTCATGTGGAGGACGTGGGGGGCGTGCGCGCCAATCGCACGGCGCTGTTCTACGCCGAAACGGTGCTGCTCGTCGACGACGGCGACGGCGAGCGAGCGGAACGAGACCTGCTCCTGGATCAACGCATGTGTCCCGACGACGATCTCGGCCTCCCCCGTTGCGAGCCGTCCGCGAACGGCCTCGTGCTGCCGGGCCGAGACGGAGCTCGTCAGGAGCTCGCAGCGCGCTCCGAGCTCGCGGCACACGCCCTCGATCGTCAGGAAGTGCTGCTCGGCCAGCGTCTCGGTCGGCGCCATCAGCGCTCCCTGGTGGCCGTGCTCGACGGCGCGGAGGAGCGCATAGAGCGCGACGACCGTCTTCCCGGAGCCGACGTCGCCCTGAAGGAGCCGCTGCATCGGGCTCGTGCCTCGAAGGTCGCCGTCGATCTCGGCGATGGCCTGCTCCTGCTCGGGTGTGAGCGTGAACGGGAGGCTCTCGCGATAGCGCGCGACGAGAGCGCCCGACTCGCCCAGAGGCGGCGCCGTCACGTCCTCCAGAAGCCCGCGGCGCCGTCGGAGGAGCCCGAGCTGGAGGACGAGGAGCTCCTCGAGTGCAAGGCGCTCGCGTGCGTGATCGAAGTCGGCGCGTTCCGCCGGCCGGTGCGCGCGCGTCAGCGCATCCGCGCGCAGGGGAAGCTCCGCTTCGTGGCGGAGGCGGGCCGGAAGGGGATCCGGGAACCACCGCGCCAGAACGAGCGCGTGCGCGGTCAGCTCGCGGAGCTTGGCCGTGGAGACCTCTTCGCTCGCCGGGTAGAGCGGAACGAGCCCGACCGTGTGGAGGCCCGCGCCGTTGGCCGCGACCTCGTGACGCTCGACCTTGAAGGACGGCAGGCCGCGCCCCGGCTGGATCTCGCCGTGGACGAGGAGGCGAGTTCCCGGAGCGAGTCGGTCGGCGAGCCAGGCCTGGTTGAACCAGATCGCCGCCACGCGTGATCCGGACCGGTCGGCGACGAGTGCCTCCACGATCTTGAGATTCCTGCGGCGCGTCGGGCGAAGCGAGACGCGCTCGACGGTGCACTCGACCGTCGCCTCTTCACCGAACCGAAGCTCGCGGAAGCTCGTCGCGTCGCCCCAGTCGAGGAATGCGCGCGGCAGGTACTCGGCCACGTCCCGGACCGTGCGAAGACCGAGCCGCGCGAGGCGCTCCGCGACTTTCGGTCCGACCCCCGGGAGCGTCTCGACCGACGCGTCAGGCGCGACTCGCCTCCGCGGCCTCGGAGCGCCTTGGTCCATGCCAGCAAAGCCGGCCAGCGCGGGGCGCGGACTCACGAGGAGGGCCAGGACGCCGTGATCGTAAACCCGGGACCGGACGGAGTTTCGTGACGCACCCTTGCCATTGTCGCGACGTTGCGCTCCTAGCGGCGCTTCTCGATGGTGACGAATACGGCGTGGGCCACATGGCGTAGGTTGCCCGAGTGAGCTTCGCGGTCGCTGCCGACGCCTACGACCGATTCATGGGGCGCTACTCAGCGCCGCTTGCGCCGCGGTTCGCCGACTTCGCGGGCGTCGAGCGAGGGCAGCGAGCGCTCGACATAGGCTGCGGGCCCGGCGCGTTGACCGGCGAGCTAGTCGCGAGGCTCGGTGCAGAGGCAGTGGCGGCCGTCGATCCTTCGGAGCCATTCGTGATCGCCGCCCGTGAGCGCCACCGCGG
>JACCYG010000298.1 GCA_013696595.1 Actinomycetota bacterium
TCGTGATCACGGGCGCGTAGCGAACCTGGCGGATCAGGATCGGGAGCATCCCGCCGTCCCTTCCGAAGACGAAGCTCGGACGGAAGATCGTGTGGTCGATTCCCGACGCTTTGACCGTCTGCTCCTGGTCCCACTTTGCGCGGTAGTACGGGGTCAGGTCCTTCGACTTGGGCCCCGTCCCGAGCGCGCTCATGAGGACGAAGCGGCCCACGCCTTCGTCCTTCGCCGCTGCGACGAGGCCGCGCGTACCCCCGGTCATGACGCGCTCGAACGTCTCCGGGCGCCCCTTCACGAGCGCGACGAGGTGGACGACGGTGTCGCAACCAGAGACCGCGCGCCGAACGCTCTCCCCGTCGGTCACGTCGCCCGGTGCGAGCTCGCAGCCCCAGGCCTCGAGCTGACGCGCGGGCCCCGACGTCGGGTTGCGCACGAGCGCGCGCACGGGCCGGTCCTCGGCGCGGAGCGCATGGACGATCTTCGGTCCCACGAAGCCGGTCGCTCCGGTGATGAGGATCATTCGAAGTTCCGCCAGTAGCGGCTCGGCGTGGGCCCCGCCTGCCCTTGGTACTTCGACCCGAGCGCGGCGGTCCCATACGGGCTCTCGGCGGGCTCCGAGAGCTGCACGAACGAGACCTGTCCGATCTTCATCCCGTAGTAGATCGTGATCGGGAGGTTGGCCACGTTCGAGAGCTCGAGCGTGACGTGGCCGTCCCAGCCTGGGTCGATGAAGCCTGCCGTCGAGTGGATGAGAAGGCCCAGGCGGCCGAGCGAGCTCTTCCCCTCCAGGCGGGCGACGAGATCGTCGGGAAGCGTGATGCGCTCGAGGGTCGACCCGAGGACGAACTCGCCCGGGTGGAGGATGAAGGGGCCGTTGTCGTCGATCTGGACGAGCTCCGTCAGGTCCTCCATCGGCTTCTTGACGTCGATGTAGGGGTAGCGCGAGTTGCGAAAGACGCGGAAGAAGCGGTCTACGCGCACGTCGACGCTCGATGGCTGGAGAAGGTCGTCGTCATAGGGGTCGATCCCGATCCTGCCGTCGTCGAGGAGCTGGCGGATCGTGCGGTCGGAGAGGACCATGCGGTTGCAATCTAGCGGCGGGCCGGTCACGACCGGGCCGGACCGATCCGGCCGATAAGCTCCCGAGCCATGGCTACCACGCGTTCGATCCGTCTTCAGACCGAGATCCCGGGCCCCCGGGCCAAGGAGATCCTCGACCGCAAGCACGGCGTTGTCGCGAAGCCGCTTGCGATCGCGGCCCCCGTGATCGCAGAGGCCAGCGGCGCGACGATCACCGACGTCGACGGCAATACGTTCATCGACTTCACCGGCGGCTACGGCTGCCTCAACGTCGGGCACTCGCACCCGCGAGTGGTCGAGGCCGTCCAGGAGCAGATCGCGCGCTTCTCGCACACCGACTTCACGGGGATCCCCTACGAGAACTACATCGCCCTCGCGGAGCGGCTCTGCGCCCTCGTGCCGATCGGCGGGGAGCTGCGGGCAGGATTCTTCAACTCGGGCGCAGAGGCGATCGAGAACGCGATCAAGTTCGCGCGCACGTCCACCGGCCGTCCCGCGGTGCTCGCGTTCGACGGCGGCTTTCACGGTCGGACGCTCCTCGCACTCAGCCTGACGTCGAAGACGCACCCGTACAAGGCAGGCCTCGGGCCGTTTGCCCCCGAGGTCTACCGCACCTCGTTCCCGAACGACTACCGCGGTCCCGACGCCGAGACGGCACTCGCCGAGCTCGAGCTTGCGTTCAAGACGCGGATCGCAGCCGAAGAGGTCGCAGCGATCGTGTTCGAGCCGGTGCAGGGCGAGAGCGGGTTCGTCGTCGCGCCGCGCGAATTCGTGCAGGGGGTGCGCCGCCTCTGCGACGAGCATGGGATCGTGCTGATCGCCGACGAGGTGCAGACCGGCTTCTGCCGGACCGGGCGTCTCTTCGCGATGGAGCATTACGGGGTCGAGTCGGATCTCATGACCGTGGCGAAGTCGATCGCGGCCGGGATGCCGCTCTCGGGAGTGATCGGGCGCGCCGAGATCATGGACGCGCCGCCCGAGGGCGCGATTGGCGGCACCTATGTCGGGAACCCGGTCGCCATCGCCGCCGCCCACGCCGTCCTCGGCGTGATCGAGGAGGAGCGGCTGGCTGATCGCGCGGGCGAGATCGGCGAAACGATCCGGTCGCGGATGGAGGCCTGGCGCGAGCGCTTCGACGCGGTCGGCGACGTGCGCGGGCTAGGCGCCATGCTCGCGATCGAGCTCGTCAGCGACCGGACGACGAAGGAGCCGGACGCGGATCGCGCCACGGCCGTCGTCGAGGCAGCGGCCGCGCGCGGCCTTCTCCTCCTGAAAGCAGGGCTCTACGGCAACTGCATCCGTGTTCTCGTTCCGCTCGTGATCACGGGCGAACAGCTCGACGAGGCGCTCGAGGTCTGGGAAGAGGCGCTCGAGGCCGCTTTCTGAGCGATATCGCCGGGTCCGCCTAACCCATTTTCATACGTGGCGTCCCCCTTTGGGGGGCACGTGCGCCTCGCGGGACTCGATGATCTCTGTGCAGTGAAAAAACGGCTACCTATCGTTCTTTCCGCCATGGCGCTCGTCGTCTCCCTTCTGGGCACGACGCCGCTAGGTCACGCTGCGACCACGGTCGCTACCGCCCTATTTGCATATAACGCCGGCAAGGTCAACGGGATTCGCGCCGCCAGAACGCCTACCGCGTATCGGCTCGTGCCGCTCAACCGAAACGGGAAGTTTCCGGC
>JACCYG010000309.1 GCA_013696595.1 Actinomycetota bacterium
CGGCTCGTTCCCCGCGTACGCGCTCACCGCCATGACGCTCGTGAAGTCGAGCGAGACGGAGCTCGATTCCTCCCGCACCTCGATCCCTCGCTCACGCGCGACAAGCGGGGCGTTCACGTAGTTGACCGGCTGCTCGACGCGACCGTGAAAGGCGCCGTTCAACGCGGCAACGGTGAGAAGTCGCGTATCGCGCTCTGCGAGCTGGCCGAGGTAGGTGAAATCGAGGCGCGCAGCGTTTCCGCCCGCGAGCTCGACGGCGAGGGCGCCGAGGTTCGCAGCCAGGGGAAGGAACGGACCGACGTACTCCAGGTCCTCGGCCGAGACGGCCGGCATGTTCACCGCGTTCGTCACCACGCCTCCCTCGAGCGCCGCGGCGACCTGCTCTGCGACGATCACGCCCGCTCGATCCTGCGCCTCCTCGGTCGAGGCGCCGAGGTGCGGTGTCACGACGACGTTGTCGAGCTCGAGGAGCGGCCCGGCGTACGGCTCCTCCGAGAACACGTCGAGGGCGGCAGCCGCGACCTGGCCCGTGCGAAGCGCCTCGACGAGCGCGTCCTCGTCGATGAGCTCGCCGCGTGCAGCGTTCACGATCCGGATCCCCGGCTTCGCCCCCTCGAGCGCGGCCCGGCCGATCAGGCCGCGGGTCTCAGGCGTCAGGGTCAGGTGCAGCGAGACGAAGTCGGATTGCGCCAGAAGCTGCTCCAGCGAGTCGACCCGCACGACCCCGAGAGCTCGGAAGCGCTCGGGGGCGACATAGGGATCGTGAGCGACGACGCGCATCTCGAGGCCGCTCGCCCTGCGAGCGACTTGCTGGCCGATCCGCCCGAAACCGATCAGGCCGAGAGTCTTGTCCGCAACCTCGAGGCCGGCGAAGGCCGATCGCTCCCAGCGTCCTTCCTTGAGCGCGGCGTGCGCCTGGGGGATGTTCCGCGAGAGCGCGAGCAGAAGGCCGATCGCGTGCTCTGCCGCGGACACGACAGTCGATTGCGGCGCATTGGCGACGATGATCCCGCGCTCCGAGGCGGCGTCGAGGTCGACGTTGTCGACGCCGACACCGGCGCGCCCGATCACCTTCAGGCGCTCCCCGCGTTCGATGACGTCGCGCGTCAGCTGGGTCGCGCTTCGCACGATGATCGCGTCGTAGTCGGCGATTCGCTCGGCGAGGTCACCATTAGAGTCGACGTCGACGTCGAAGCGTCCGCGTAGGAACTCGATCCCCGCCTCGGCGATCGGCTCGCGAATGAGAATTTTCACGTCACACGCGCGCGGGCTCGCCGTACGCCTCGAGAGCCGCGGTGACAGCGATGCCGCGCTCGATGTCGGCGCCGAGTTCGGCCAGGACGAGCTCGAGCGCCGCAAGCGCCGTCGTCACGTCGAAAACGTCGACGTAGCCGATGTGGCCGATGCGGACGATCTTCCCGACCAGCTCTGCGCGTCCGCCCTCGAGCGTGATCCCATGCCGCTCTCCGAGAGCGCGGATCACCTCGCCCGCGTCGATCTGGGGCGGCGTTCGGATCGCGGTCACGACCGCGGAGCGGTCCTCGTCGGGCGAGAAGAGCTCGAGCCCCATCGCCTTCGCGCCCGCCCGGCAGGCGCGGCCGAGCCGGACGTGCCGGTCGAATACGGCCTCGAGCCCCTCGTCGAGCAGGAGCGAAACCGCAACGTCCAGGCCGAGGACGAGGGAGATCGCGGGGGTGAACGGATTGAGCGGCGGGTCCTCGTCCTGCGCCTCGAGCGTGCGGGCCCAGTCGAGGTAAAAACGCTGGTTTCGGCCCGTACGGGCGGCCTCGAGGGCCGCTGACGAAACCGAGACGGTTGCGAGGCCGGGCGGAGTCATCAGCGCCTTCTGGGATCCCGCTACGACGACATCCAGGCCCCAGGCGTCGGTCTCGAGCGGGACGGCCCCGAGGCTCGAAATCGCGTCGACGACGGTGAGAGCACCGGAATCGGCGACGCGAGCCGCAATCGCGCCCACGTCCGCCACGACGCCGGTCGACGTTTCGCTGTGCGTCAGGAGGACTGCCTTCGCGCCTCCATGCTCGTTCAGCATCGACGCGACGTCCTCGGGGGTGGGCGTCTCGCCCCAGGCATACCGGAGGTGGACGAGGTCGCAGCCGTATGCCTCGGCAATCGAGGCCCACCGCTCGCCGAAGTTGCCTGCCGAGACGACAAGAACGCGATCGCCCGGCGAGCAGACGTTCGCAACCGCCGACTCCATCCCCCCCGTCCCAGACGCCGTAAACAGAAGAACGTCGTTCTCGGTCCGGTAGATCTCTTTCAGCCGGCCGAGAAGGCCCGAGAGGACGCCCCGAAAGGCTGGAGCCCGGTGGTGGATGATCGGGACGGACATCGCCGCGAGCACTTCGGCCGGCACGGGCGTCGGGCCGGGCGTCATGAGGCGGTAACGCGTTTCCGGCATCGGTCTGAGCGTAGCCGAGCGGGTCGGACGCAGGGCCGGGCGTAAGCTCTCGCACGTGGAAGCCCTGCTCGCGTTCGCGGCGGCGCTCGTCGCGTTTCGCTTCGCCGGCGAGCTACTGCGCCGCTTTCGCGCGCGCCGCGCGCCCGAGCTCGCAGCGTGGGCTGCCTCCCTGCTCGCGTACGCACTCGCGTCGGGCGCGCTCGCGTGGGGAGCGGCCGCCGGTTGGAACGAGGCCGCTTTCCGCGTCTATTACCTCTTCGGCGGTCTGCTCACGGCGCCGCTTCTCGGTGTCGGTTCGCTCCTGTTCGCGCGCAAGCGATGGGCGGCGCCGATCGGCCTCCTCTACTGCGGCCTCGCAGTCGGCATCGCGCTCGCAGAACCGCTGACGCGCGCGGTCTCGGGTGAGAGCATCCCGCAGGCGCAGGCGCACCTCGACCTCGTTCCGGCGCGCGTCCTCGCGATCGTCGGCAACAGCCTCGGAACCTTCGCCGTCATCGCGGTCGCGCTCGCGACGTTCCGCCGGCAGCCCCTCGCCAACGCGCTGATCATCGCTGGGACGGCGATCGCCGCTATCGGTAGCGCGCTGGCCGGCCTCGGCGCCGCGGAGACGGCTGCCTTCACTGCCGTTGCCGCGATAGTGCTCTATCTCGGCTTCACGCTCGCCTCTCGCAGCAGGCGCGACGCCGAGCGATGAACAGGGCGTTTAGAGCGCCCTGCGCGAAACCGAACGCTCGTTCGCCTCTGCCCTAGACGGGCGGCCTGCTGCGGTTTAGGATCGCCGCGACTGAGTCAACGACGGGACAGGAGGTCTTATGAGACGGCTCATGCGCTTGGTCTTTCCGGGGGTGCTTGTCCTCGGGGTGCTGGCCGGAGCAGCGGGCGCCACGCACAACGCGGACCGGCACGCGAAGATGGACCTCGTATCGGTGAACCCGAAACCGGCGATCAACTCCGATCTCGCGTTCTGGGGCAAGCACGCCTTCAGCGGCTACTACCGCGGCGATCGATCGGAGGGCGGCTTCCGCATCTTCGACATCTCGAATCCCGCCAGCCCGCAGCTGCTGCGCGACTTCCCCTGCGACGGGCCGCAGAACGATCCGATCGTCTGGGATCGGAACGGGAACGGGATCGCGGATCTCCTTCTCTTGGCCGTCGACCGCACGATGAGCGGACCCGAGTGTGGGGCTCCACGCGCGGCGCACGCCGACCCGAACGGCTGGGAAGGCGTCCGGGTTCTCGAGCTGAGCGACAATCCGGCGAACCCGTTCGCCTCCATCCAGCAGGTGGCGGCGGTGTACCAG
>JACCYG010000344.1 GCA_013696595.1 Actinomycetota bacterium
CGCCACGTTCGCGCCCTCGGCCGAGAGCGACTCGGCGATCGCGAGGCCCATGCCCGCCGAGGCGCCGCAGACGATCGCGGTGCGCCCCTGGAGGTCGAGCTCCAACGCCGCCTCCCTAGGAGCCCGAGAGCACGGAGACGACGTCACGCACGGCCTCGGCCGAGGCGCGCATGGCCTCCTGCTCGGCCTCGCTCAGCTCGAGCTCGACGATCTCCTCGATCCCGGCCGCGCCGAGCTTGACCGGCACGCCCATGTAGAGGCCGTCGATCCCGTACTCGCCGTCGAGGTACGCCGTGCATGGGAGGACGCGCTTCTGGTCGAGCATGATCGCGTCGACCATCTGGGCGGCGGCGGCGCCGGGTGCGTACCAGGCCGAGGTCCCGAGGAGCTTCACGATCTCGCCGCCGCCCTTCCGCGTTCGCTCGACCATCGCCTCGATACGGTCATCCGACACGAGCTCGCGCACGGGGACGCCGCCGACGGTCGTGGCCGAGACGACAGGCACCATCTGGTCGCCGTGGCCGCCGAGAACCATGGCGGACACGTCCTTCGCTGAGGCGCCCGTCTCCCAGGCGATGAAGGCCCGGAAGCGGGCAGTGTCCAGGATGCCGGCCATCCCGAAGACGCGCTCGCGCGGCCAGCCGGACACGTCCTTCGCCACGTGGCACATCGCGTCGAGCGGGTTGGAGACGATCACCAGGATCGCGTCGGGCGAGCCCTGGACGGCCTCTTGCACGACCGACGAGACGATCCGCTCGTTCGTGGTCACGAGGTCGTCGCGGCTCATGTCGCCGGTGCGCGGAACCCCTGCAGTCACGACGACGATGTCGGAGCCCTCGGTCTCCTCGTAGCCGTTCGAGCCGACGACGGCGGGCTCGTATCCGAGCACGGGCGCGGCCTGATTCATGTCGAGGGCCTTGCCCTGCGGAAGGTTCTCCTTGATGTCGACGAGGACGACGTTCGCGTAGTCGCGCCGCGCGATCTCCTGCGCCGCGGTCGCGCCCACGTTCCCCGCTCCGACAACCGTCACCTTCGGTCTCAAACGGGCACTCCCATGTGCTCGATGATCGCGTCGGCGACCTCGCTTGTGCCGACCGCGGTGGGATCGTCGCGCGCGGGCTTCATGTCGTACGTGACGTTTCGGCCGTCCTCGATCACGGCGGCGATCGCGCTTTCGAGCCGGTCGGCGACCTCTCGCTCCTCGAGGTGGCGGAGCATCATCACGCCGGAGAGCATCATCGCCATCGGGTTCACCTTGTTCTGCCCGGTGTACTTCGGTGCCGAGCCATGGGTGGGCTCGAATACGGCCGCGTGCGTCCCGAAGTTTCCGCCCGGCGCGAGGCCAAGCCCTCCGATCAGGCCCGCGGCGAGGTCGGAGACAATGTCGCCGTACAGGTTCGGGCAGACGAGGACGTCGTACTCCTCGGGCCGCTGGACGAGCTGCATCGAGAGGTTGTCGACGATCCGGTCTTCGAACTCGACGATGCGCCGCGTCCCGCTCACGGAGATCGGCTTGATCGAGATTCCGGAGTCAGGGCGAATTCGGTCACCGCGCTTACCGAGCCAGTCGATCATCCCGGCGGCCTCGCCCGATCCCTGCTCGAACTCGATACCCGCGTAGAGGTCCTCGGTGTTCTCACGGACGACGACGAGATCGACGTTTTCGTAGCGGGAGCGTACGCCGGGGTAGGTCTTGCACGGACGGACCTGTCCGTAGAGGTCGAGCGTCTTCCGAAGGCCGACGTTGACAGAGCGAAAGCCCGTCCCAACCGGCGTCGTGATCGGGCCCTTGATGGCGACGCCGTTCTCCCTGATCGACTCGAGGACGTGGTCCGGGAGGGGATTCCCGCCATGCTCGTCCATGACATCTGCGCCCGCCTGCTGGACGTCCCACTCGATCTCGGCGCCGCTCGCCTCGATCACTCTTCGCGTCGCCTCGGCGATCTCGGGGCCGGTCCCGTCGCCGGGGATGAGGGTCACGCGATGCGGCATTCCCGCTCGATTCTACGGGTACGATGCTTTCATGGCCGAGAACAAGGGGGGCCTCGAAGGAATCGTCGTCGCGCGCTCGGAGCTCTGCGCGATCGACGGCCAGAAGGGCATCCTCGTCTACCGCGGCTACGACATCCGCGACCTCGCCGAGCACTCGAGCTACGAGGAGGTCGCGTATCTCCTGCTGCACGGCGACCTGCCCACGAGCGAGGAGCTCTCGGCGTTCAAGGACGATCTCGCGGAGGCTCGCGCCGTCTCCGGGGAGGG
>JACCYG010000001.1 GCA_013696595.1 Actinomycetota bacterium
CGTGGAGGTTGACCTCTTCGTCGGCGAGCGCAACCGCAAGTATCCCCAGGCCGACGGCAAGCTCTTCTTCGACAAGCTCTCGAGCGTCTTCCTGAGCGGGAACAAATCCCGCGATGATGCGCCGAACCACATCCGTGTGCGGCGCACGGTCCCGCGTGAGGTCGCCGAGGCCTGGGTGCACATGTGCCCGGCGCAGGTCTACGAGATCGTCGACGCCGGCGTCGCGGACGGTGTCGAGGCGACGGTCGAGGTGACCGCCTCGAATTGCGTCCAATGTGGAGCGATCACGGCGAAGGGCGGGAGGTTGACCCCGCCCGAGGGCGGCTCAGGGCCCGAGTACACAGTGATGTGACGGTCTCGTTCGGTCGGCGTGCGTTTTCGATCGCCCGAGCCGCTTCGAGTCCGCCGCGCAAGGTTGCCCCGGCCTCCTCCCCGAGGCGATCGTATCGAGCGAAGATTCACGTGTGGTGAACGGAACGTGACGAGGCTATCGCGGACTGTCAGGAGGGAGACGAAGCTGCCCGTGTCGCCGGCGGACGTCGCCGGCGCCTCGCGCACGATCGGCAGCCGCCTCCACCGGACGCCACTTCTCTCGTCGGCAACTCTTGGTGGGTCGTACGGAGGGAGGGCGTATCTCAAGGCCGAGCTCTTCCAGCGCACCGGCTCCTTCAAACCGCGCGGGATGCTCGCCAAGCTCGCGTCGCTCAACGCTTTCGAGCGCACCCGCGGCGTCGTGACGATCTCCGCGGGAAACGCTGCGGCCGCCCTCGCCTACGGGGCCGCGCTTGAAGGGATCGACTGCCTCGTCGTCATGTGGCGGGGAGCGAGCGAGATGAAAGCGGCGGCCACGCGGTCGTACGGCGCGACAGTCGATCAGGAAGCGAGCGGCCCGGCGGAGGCCTTCGCTCGAGTGGTGGAGCTTCAGGAGCAAAGTGGCCGCATCTTCGTCCACGCTTTCGACGACCCGGTCGTGATCGCCGGGCACGGGAGCCTCGGCCTCGAGCTCCTCGAGGACCGCCCGGATCTGGACGGGATCGTCGTTCCGGTCGGCGGCGGTGGGCTCATCTCCGGCATCGCGACCGCGGTCAAGGGCGCGCGCCCGGACGTGCGCGTGATCGGCGTCGAGCCCGAAGCGTCGCACGCCCTGCACGCCGCGCTCGCCGCGGGGGAACCGGTGCCGGTCAAGCCCACGTCACTCGCGGACGGCCTGAGCGCGCCCTTTGCCGGTGAGAACACGCTCGCGATCTGCCAGGCTCTCGTCGACGACTGGATTCGCGTTTCCGAAGATGAGATTCGCGCGGGGTTTCGCTTCCTCTACGAGCGCGCGAAGCTCGCCGCGGAGGCCGCGGGAGCGGTCCCCGTCGCAGCGATCCTTGCCGGAAAAGTCCCGGACATCGAGGGGAAGACCATTGTTTCCGTTGTCTCAGGAGGCAACATAGATGCCGAAATGGCCTCTGCTATCCTCAGAGCAAATGAAGGCTGACATCCATCCGGACTACGTTCTCGCCGCCGTGACATGCTCGTGCGGGAACACATTCCAGACGCGCTCGACGAAGAGCGAGCTCCACGTCGAGATCTGCTCTGAGTGTCATCCGTTCTACACGGGGAAGCAGAAGCTCCTCGACACCGGAGGCCGCGTCGAGCGGTTCCAGCGCCGCCTCGAGAAGGCCGGCGCCGCCCGCCGCTAGCGGGACGAGATCGTGAGCACTCCGATCGGCGGCCAGGCGGTGCTCGAGGGCGTGATGATGCGCGGACCCTCGGCCTGGTCGGTCGCGGTCCGAAAGCGCGACGGCGAGATCGCGGAGGTCAACAGGTCGATCGCGTCGGTGCTCCTCCGGCACAAGTGGCTTCGACTCCCGGTCATCCGCGGCGTCGTGGCGCTCGGAGAGTCGCTTTCGATCGGGTTCCGCGCGCTTGCGATCTCGGCGAACTACGCGGCGCAGGAGGAGGGAGAGGACGGCGAGGTTGAGACCGAGCTCACCCGCGGCCAGCTCCTCTTTGCGTTCGGAATCGCGATCGGGTTCGCGCTCCTTCTTTTCAAGGTCTCGCCGGCGATCATCACAAGCTGGCTCCCGGTCGACGGTACGGCCGCATTCGTGGTCGTCGAAGGCCTCGTGCGCGTCGCGATCTTCATCGCCTACCTCCTCTTGATCGGGTTGCTCCCCGACCTCAAACGGGTGTTCCAGTACCACGCTGCCGAGCACAAGGCGATCAACGCGCTCGAGGCCGGGGAGGAGCTCGAGCCGGAGCGCGTTCAGAGATACAGCCTTCTGCACGTCCGCTGCGGGACCGCCTTTCTCCTCTACGTGATGGTGATCGCGATCTTCGTCTTCGCGTTCGTCGGTCAGCCGGTCTGGTACTGGCTGATCGCGTCGCGGATCCTGCTCCTTCCGGTGATCGCCGGGATCGCCTACGAGGTAATCCGCTTCGCCGGCAAGCATCCGCAGCATCCCGCCCTGCGGACGCTGCTCGCTCCCGGGCTCTGGCTCCAGCGCCTCACGACTCGGGAACCGACGCTCGACCAGATCGAGGTCTCGATCCGAGCACTCCGCGAGGTGCTTCGCCTCGAGGGCCGGATCACCCCGGAGGAGCGCAAAGTAGAAGTAATGGCCTAGCTCGCGCATGTTCGGCCCGCAGGGCCGAAACCCCCTCGGCCGGGGCTATCCTGCGGTCATGGCCGCGATCGATGATCTGGTTTCCGAGCTCGAGCGCTCCTACGCCGACGCGCAGGAGCGGATGAGCGACCCGGCTGTCTTCTCGGATCGCAACGCCGCGGGTGATGCGGGCCGAAAGCTGAAGGAGCTCGAGGGTCCTTACAAGCTCGCGCGCGAATGGCGTGAGACGAACGAAGACCTCGAGGCGGCTCGCGGCGACGGCGAGCTGCGCGAGCTGCTGCCCGAGCTCGAGGAGCGTGTGAAGCGACTCGAGGAGGAGCTGAAGCTCGCTCTCGTCGAGCGCGACCCGAACGACGCGAGGGACGTGATCGTGGAGATTCGCCAGGGAGTCGGCGGCGACGAGGCTGCGATCTGGGCGGGTGACCTCTTCCGCATGCTCACGCGGTACGCCGAGGCGCGCGGGTTCAAATCGGAGATCCTCGGCTCGAACCCGAACGAGACGGGCGGGTACAACGAGGTCACGTTCGCGATCAAGGGTGACGGGGCGTACTCCGTCTTCAAGTGGGAGGCCGGCGTCCATCGTGTCCAGCGCGTGCCCGCAACCGAGTCGCAGGGGCGGATCCACACGTCGACCGCGACCGTCGCCGTGATGCCGGAGGCGGAGGAGGTCGACGTCGAGATCGACGCGAACGACCTGAAGATCGACGTGTATCGCTCGACCGGCCCGGGCGGGCAGAGCGTCAACACGACCGATTCCGCGGTGCGCATCACCCATCTCCCGACCGGCGTTGTCGTGGCCATGCAGGACGAGAAGTCGCAGCTTCAGAACAAGACGAAGGCGCTCCGCGTGCTCCGCGCACGCATCCTCGAGCTCGAGCTGCGCCGCCAGGAGGCGGAGCTTTCCGCGACGCGGCGCTCACAGATCGGGGGCGGCGAGCGCTCGGAGAAGGTCCGGACGTACAACTTCCCCGAGAGCAGGGTGACCGATCACCGCATCAAGCTGACCGCGCACCAGCTC
>JACCYG010000042.1 GCA_013696595.1 Actinomycetota bacterium
GCGTGAACCCGAGTTTGTCCGCGTTGCCCGCCGCGGCGTCGACCGGGATCGTCTCGCCGTGCATCCGCGCCCCCTCGCTCGCGGCGAGGCGGATCAGGTCCGGCGTTCGGCGGGCCTCGCCGAGCGCCTCCGTGAGGGGCTTGCCCTCCTCCGCGCTGATCGTCCGCGCGACCTCGTCGGCGGCGTCCTCGAGCAGGTCGGCGGCGCGCTGAAGGACGGCGGCGCGCTGGTACGCCGGAAGCCGGCGCATCGTCTCGGCGCCCTCGACCGCGGCCGCGACCGCGCGCGCGGCGTCTTCGACCGATGCCCTCGGGACCGTCCCGACGACGTCGCCCGTGTACGGGTTCGTGATCTCGTCCTCGGCCGCGGCCGTCTGCCAGCGGCCGGCTACGTACATCTGCATGGATGCGGGCGAGTGTAGTACCAGCCCGCTTGCAAACGCTCCCGCGTTCGTGGTTGGTTTCGCACCGTGCCGGGCGAGACGATCGGCGTCGGCTTCATCGGGTACGGCTGGATCGCCCGCGCCCACGCGCATGCGCTCCACACGCTGAACCACATCCGCCCGCTCGCCCGGCGCGTCCGGCTTGTGTCGATCGCCGGGCGAAGCGCGAACCTCGTCGAGCCGGTCGCGCGCGAGCTCGGCTTCGAGCGCTGGACGACACGGTGGGAAGACGTGGTCATCGACAAGGAAGTCGACGTGCTCGCAAACCTGGCCGCGAACGAGGTGCACGCACCTGCTTCGATCGCCGCACTCGAGCTCCGCAAGCCGGTTCTCTGCGAGAAGCCGCTCGGGCTCGACGCCGCCGAGTCGTACCGCATGCTCGTGTGCGCCCGGCGCACAGGCGTCACGAGCGCATGCGGGTTCAACTACCGCTATGTCCCCGCTGTCCGCATCATGCGCGACCTCGCCGCAGCCGGTGCCCTCGGCGAGCTCCGCCACTACCGTGGGGTCTATCTCCAGGACTGGATGGCGGCCGAGCGGCCGTCGCAGCGCCTTGACCGCGGCGGCGCCGTCCTCGACTACTCGCACATCGTCGACCTGCTCCGGCACCTCGCTGGGGAACCGCTCTCGGTGAGCGCGTACGTGACGAGCTTCGCCTCCGAGGCCGAGGATGCGTACGCCGCGGCCCTCCGCCTCCCCGGCAACGCGGTCGGAACGCTCGAGGCGTCCCGCTTCGCCACCGGCTGGAAAGGACGGCAACGGATCGAGCTGAACGGCAGCGAGGGCTCGGCATGGTGGGACATGGAGGACCCAAACCGCTTGCACGTTTTCTTCGTCAAAGACGAGCGTGAAGGCCTCGGCGGATTCAGAGACGTGATCGCGACCCAGCCGGAGCACCCTTTCGCCCACCAGTGGTGGGCGCCGGGCCACGTACTCGGCTGGCAGGAGAGCTTCGTCCACCAGTGGCGTGACTTTTTGACGGCGGTGTTGGAGAATCGCGCCGTGGATCCGCGCCAGGCGAGCTTCGAGGACGGTTACGAAGCGGCCGTCGTCTGTGACGCGATCCTCCTGTCCGCCCGAGAGGGCAGACGGGTCGAGATCCACGAAACCAGGGCCGAGGGAAGAAACCGAGAGAACGGAGGAACCACATGAGCAAGAACGAAAACGACGGCCTCGAGACTGAGCGAAGTCCGTTCGGGCCGGTCGCACAGGATCCGATTTCGAGACGTCAGCTTCTGAAGCGCGCTGCGCTCGGCGGCGCGGCGCTCTCCACCCCGGCCCTCCTCGCCGCGTGCGGCGGCGATGACGATGGGGAGCCGGAGGCCGGCGGCGGAGGCGGAGGCGCTGCAAAGTCCGACCTCACGTTCTACTCCGTCACGCACGGTGAGTCCGGCAACCCGTTCTGGGCGATCTACCGGAACGGGATTCGCGACGCGCAGAAGGTGTACGGCGTCGAGATCAAGGATCTCCCGCTCGAGGAGTTCGGCGTCGCGCAATACGTCGACCTGTTCAACCAGGCCGTCGCGGCGAAGCCGGACGGGATCATGGCGACGATCCTCGACCAGAACGCGCTCGATCAGCCCATGCGGGAGGCGATCGAGTCGGGCATCCCGATCATCGCGGTCAACGTCCCGGACGTGCGCCCGCTCGACCAGCGAATCCCCTACCTCTTCTACGTCGGCGGCGACGAAGAGGCCGGCGGGCGCCTGACCGCCCAGCGCCAGCTCGCGGAGGGCGACGTCAAGCACGCGGTCTGCATCATCCACGAGCCCGGACACACCGGCCTCGAGGCGCGCTGCCGCGGCTACGACGCGGAGCTGAGCGGAGCGGGCGCGAAGGTCGACAAGCTGCCGAGCTCGAAGGACGCGACCCAGGCGACCGAGCAGATCAAGGGCTACCTCACCGAGAACAGCGACGTCGACGCGATCTTCGGCGTCGGTCCGCAGCCCGCGACATTCGCGCTCCAGGCCCTCGACGAGCTCGGGAAGAAGGGTCAGATCCCCGTCTCGGCGTACGACATGACCTCCGAGCTCCTGGACGAGATCGAGGCAGGCAACCTGATCTCGACGATCGACCAGCAGCAGTACCTCCAGACCTTCGAGCCCGCCAACTGGCTCAAGCTGCATATCCAGCACGGGTTCGTCCTCGCACCAGGCGTCGATCTGCTCACGGGCCCAGCGCTCGTCGACAAGTCGAACTTCGAGAAGGTCCGGCAGGGCGTGGAGGACGGCTTCCGCTAGAAGCAGCGGAAGAACCACATGGCCGTCGAAGAGCAGGCGCCGACCCCTGGAGCCGACCGCGAGGCTGGTCGGCCGGTGCGGGGTGCCCGAGGAGCGTGGCCGATAGCGCGCGGCCTCCTCATCGGGCGCCCCGAAAGCGGCGCCCTCTTCGGCGCCGCCGTGATGTTCGTGATCTTCGCCTTCGTCGCTCCGTCGCGGGATCTCTTCCTCACGAAGAACAACCTCGCGGGCATCGCGAGCATCGCCGCCGAGCTCGGCATTGTCGCGATGGCGGTGACGCTTCTCATGATCGCCGGGCACTTCGACCTGTCGGTCGGCTCGATCCTCGGGCTGAGCTCGCTGCTCGTCCCGTATCTGATAGTGAACTACGAGTTCCCGAGCTGGCTTGCCCTTCTCGTCGCCGTCGGGGTCGCGGCGACGCTCGGTCTCGTGAACGGCGTCCTCGTCGTCGGCACTCGCATCCCGTCGTTCATCGTGACCCTCGGAACGCTGCTGATCTGGCGCGGCGTCGTGAACGGGGTGAGCGGCGGCGGCGTTGTTAGCGTGCCCCGGGGCGACCCCCTCTTCGATCTGTTCGCGTACCGGTTCCAGAGCGGCCCGCTCCAGGGCTATCAGGTGTCGCTCCTCTGGTACATCGGCGTCGCCGTGGTCCTGTCGTTCGTCCTCCTCCGGACGCGTTTCGGCAACTGGACCTTCGCCGCAGGCGGAAACGAGCGCGCAGCCCGCTCGATGGGCGTCCCGGTCGACCGAGTCTGGCTCGTCCTCTTCGTCCTGACGGCGCTCGCCGCCTGTCTGACCGGCTTGATCCAGGTCGGCCGCTTCAGCGTCGTCGAGGCGACGCGCGGTCAGCTCTACGAGCTCCAGGCGATCGCGGCCGCGGTGATCGGCGGGGCTCGCTTGAACGGCGGCTACGGCTCCGTCGTGGGCGCTGCGCTCGGCGCGCTCATGATCGCGATGATCCGCCAGGGCCTCGTCCTGTCGGGAATCGAGTCTTACTGGCTGAACGTTGCGATCGGAGCACTCATCATCGGCGCGGTGATCGTGAACCAGGTCCTGGGGCGGTCGAGACCGCAGATATGAGCCAGATGGACCGAAACGGCGCGCTCGTCGAAGCCCGGGACGTCGCGAAGCGATTCGGCCGGATCGAGGCACTTCGCCATGTGAGCTTCTCGCTCGGCCGGGCGGAGGTACTCGGCCTGCTGGGAGACAACGGCGCCGGCAAGTCCACGCTGATCAAGATCCTCACGGGCCTCTTCCCTCCCGATCGCGGCGAGATCCGGTGGGAGGGCGAGCCCGTGCGCTTCAGCTCCCCGCGCGACGCGTACGACCTCGGGGTCGCAACGGTCTACCAGGATCTCGCGATCGTCGACCTCATGAGCATCTACCGGAACGTTTTTCTCGGCCGGGAGACCGCCGTCACGAAGGGCTGGGGACCGTTTCGCTATATCGACCGCCGGAAGGCGCACGCCCACGCCCGCAAGGCGATCGCCGACATCGGGATCGAGATCCGCGATCCCGACGAGCCGCTCGCGCGCATGTCGGGCGGCGAGCGCCAGTCGATCGCGATCGCGCGGGCCGCCTACTTCAACCCGAAACTGCTCATCCTCGACGAGCCGACCTCCGCGCTCTCCCTCCGCCAGACCGGCCGGGTCCTGAAGTCAGTGGAAGAAGCTCGTAACAAAGGGATATCGATCATCTTCATCACGCACAACGTCCACCACGTCTATCCCGTTGCGGACCGCTTCGTCGTCCTCTCCCACGGAGAGTCGATCGCCGAGTTCCCGCGAGGCGCGCACTCGAAGGAGGAAGTCTCGGAGTTGATCGTCTCGGGGAAGGAGCTCGCCCAGAAGCTCGGGCACTCGAACGCGGCGTCGTGAGAGCCGCGGTGTTCGCCGAGGTCGGCCGCGTCGCGGTCGAAGAGCGTCCCGCGCCCGCCCGCGAAGAGCCGACGGACGTCGTCCTCGACATCGAGGCCTGCGGCATCTGCGGAACCGATCTGCAGATTCTCGGCGTGCCGCCCGGCCACCCGGCCACGGTGGGCGTCGTCCTCGGTCACGAGTTCGTGGGAGTCGTGGCGGAGGCGGCGGAAGACGTGGGCTCGCCTCGTCCCGGCGATCGGGTCGTCGTCGCGCCGAACGTGTCCTGCGGCCGCTGTCCGTGGTGCCGCCGCGGCCTCTCGAACCACTGCGAATCGTTCGCCACCTACGGGATCACGCGCGACGGCGGCCTCGCGCCTCGCGTGCGCGTCCGGGCCTCCGCCTGCCATCCGATCGCCGCCCACGTCCCCGCTCACCTGGCGGCGCTTGCGGAGCCCCTCTCGACCGTCGTTCACGGCGCCCAGGTGGCCGGCGTCTTCCCGGGCGAGACCGTCTGCGTGATCGGCGCCGGGCCGGTCGGCTTGATGTTCACGGCACTGCTCACGCTCGGCGGGGCCTCGGTCGTCGTCGTCGAGCCAGCGCCGAGGCGGGCCGGCCTCGCCGCCGAACTGGGCGCCGTGCGGGTCGTCGACCCGGTCAGGGAGGAGCCTCGGAGCATCCT
>JACCYG010000054.1 GCA_013696595.1 Actinomycetota bacterium
GGACGTGCGCGGCTCCGCCGAGACGGAATTCGTCCCGACCGAGGAGCCCGGCACGTCGACCCGCGCAGAAGAGGAGGTCCGGAAAGAGCCCTGGCCGACGTACGGATTCGACCTAGCGCGAACCCGCGTCGCCGCCGATTTCGATCTCCGGCCGCCGTACCGGAAAGTGTGGCAGTTTTCCGCCAGGAGGCTGATCGAGTTCCCGCCCGTCGTCGCCTACGGGCGGCTCTATTTCGCGAACAACCCTGGTCGTTTCTTCGCCCTCGACGCGAAGACCGGCAAGCTCGTCTGGGAGAAGCAGCTCAAGCGCTGCACCGCAGCTTCCCCGACCGTCGCGGACGGGGTCGTGTACCAGGCGCTCATGGACCCGTCGCCCTGCAAACCGCACGATGACAACGCGCCCGGCTACCTCGTCGCGCTCGACGCCGAAACCGGAGAAGAGGCCTGGCGGTTCGAGGCGGGCGTGACCGAGTCCTCACCTCTTCTCGTCGACGGAGTCCTCTACTTCGGCTCGTGGGACAAGAAGATCTACGCACTCGACGCGAAGACGCAGCGCGTCCTCTGGACACACAGGACCGGCGACAAGGTGAAAGGCGCCGCCGCGTACACCAAGGGCACCGTGTACGTCGGTTCGTACGACGGCAAGGTCTACGCGCTTGATGCCAAGAGCGGAAAGCTCCGCTGGGGCGCGTCTGCACAGGGCGGTATCCGCGGCGCGGGGAACTTCTACGCGACGCCGGCCCTCGCGTACGGCCGCGTCTTCATTGGGAACACCGACGGGAAGGTGTACGCGTTCGGAGCAAAGAGCGGCCGTCTCCTCTGGTCGCAGGACACGGGTGGCTTCGTCTACTCGTCGGCCGCCGTCTGGGGGCAGACCGTCTACGTCGGCTCGTACTCCAAGCGGTTCTTCGCACTCGACGCGGCGACCGGGGATGAGCGCTGGAAGTTCAAGGCGAACGGGCGGATCTCCGGCTCCCCCACGGTGATCGACGGCGTCGTCTACTTCTCGACGCTCGAGCGGAAGACGTACGCGCTCGACGCCAAATCCGGAAAGCAGCTCTGGACGTTCGCGGACGGGAAATACGGTGCGCTCGTGGCCGACGAGGAGCGGGCCTACCTGCTCGGATTCTCGCTCGTGTACGGTCTCGAGCCCGATTAGCCTTGGCCGCGCAACCCGTGATGGTTCTTGGCGTCTCCCGAAGCGGCACAACGCTCTTGAAGGAGATGCTCGACCGCCATTCCGAGCTCGCGATCCCGACCGAGTCCTATTTCATCCCTCAGCTCTGGGACCGCCATCGCGGACGTGCGAGCGAGGCCCTTATCCAGGATCTCGGGAAGATTGCCCGAGTCCGCGAATGGGGCGTGACGCCGGACGACGTGCGGCGCCGCGCGGGCCCGGGCGCCTCGTTCGCCGACGTGATCTGCGCCGTCTACCAGCACGTCGCCGAGTCGCGTGGCAAGAAGCGCTTCGGGGACAAAACCCCCCTGTACATGCAGCATCTCGACCTTCTCGAGCGTGTCTTCCCCGGCGCGCAGTACGTGCACATCATCCGCGACGGACGCGACGCCGCGCTCTCCTTCGTCTCCATGCGCCGCCGGCCGCGCTTCAACTGGGCGCGTCCGCGCGGCCTCTACGACTTCGCGTGCAGCTGGCGGCAGGAGATCGAAGGGGCGCGTACGTTCGCCGCGACGAGCGTGCCCGGCCGGTACCTCGAGATTCGCTACGAGGATCTCGTCGATGATCCGGAGACCCATCTCCGAGCTATCTGCAGCTTTCTCGGCCTCCATTTCGAGCCTGCGATGCTCGAGTACCACCGGATGGTCGACCCTGCCCGACTCGAGGATCACCCGCGTCTCGCCGAGCCGCCCAAGAAGAACGTCCGCCGCTGGCAGAAAGAGATGCGACCGGCGGATATCGAGGTCTTCGAGGCGATCGCGGGGAAGCTCCTCGACGCCCTCGGCTATGAGCGCGCCTTCCCGGCGCCTTCCGCGAGCGCCCGGGCCAAGGCCGCGACCGTCGAGGCGGCATACCGCGCGCGGCTCATCTCGTGGCGCGGGTCGGTCGCGGTCGTTCGGCGCTCTCCGGCCTGGCGCTTGCGTCAGATGTACATTCGGCGAACCGCTAAGGTCCGGCCGCTGTGAGCCTGGAGCCACACGCAACGAGGCTGCGCCGCGCCGGTTTCGGGACGAGGAAGGGCGCACCCGCCACCGCGCGCTCCGCCTTCACGGCTCCTAGCGACCCATGATCGATCGAAAGGCGGTCGCGGTCGTCCTGCCCGCCTACAACGAGGAGGCGCTGGTCGGATCGACGGTCGCGAACATACCGGACTTTGTCGACCGGATCTTCGTGGTCGATGACGGCTCGAAGGATGCGACCAGCGAGCGCGCCCGCGCGGCCGACCCGCGCGTCGAGGTCATCGCCCACGAGCGAAACGAGGGCGTCGGCGCGGCGATCGTGACCGGCTACCGGCGAGTGATCGCGGAGGAGATCGACGTGTCCTGCGTGATGGCGGCCGACGGGCAGATGGACCCGGACGACCTCGAGACGCTCGCCCGCGCCATTGCAACCGGGGAGTGCGACTACGCGAAGGCGAACCGGCTCTTCACCGGGCAGGCGTGGCAGCTGATCCCGCGCAGCCGGTACCTCGGGAACGCGATCCTCTCCTTCCTGACCAAGATCGCCTCGGGCTACTGGCACGTCGCCGACTCGCAGTCCGGCTACACCGCGGTCAACCTCGAGACGCTTCGCCTGCTCGATCTCGAGCGGCTCTACCGCCGTTACGGCTTCCCGAACGACATCCTCGTCCACCTCAACGTCTGGAACCGCCGCGTCCGCGACTACCCCTCGCGCCCGATCTACGGAATCGGCGAGCGCAGCGGGATCCGCCTATGGCGCGTGGTCCCGGCTATCTCGTGGCTTCTCGTCAAGGGCTTCTTCTGGCGCCTCCGCGAGAAGTACGTGATCCGGGACTTCCACCCGCTCGTTCTCTTCTACACACTTGGCTTCCTCATTTTCGGCTCGGGCCTCGTCCTCGGCATCGCGTACACGGCCTTCCGCATTGCCGGGAACCCGATACCGGCGGCGACCGCGGTCCTGATCGCCCTTCTCGTCATCTCCGGCCTCCAGCTCCTGCTCTTCGCCATGTGGTTCGACATGGAGTCGAACAAGGATTTGCGTTAGACCCGGCGCCCGTAGAGCGCATTTCAAGATCGAACTATCATCAGACGACATGAGCACCGCGCTCGTGAGCGGCGGAGCCGGCTTCCTCGGCTCCCATCTCTGTGACCGCCTCCTCGGCGAGGGGCACCGCGTGATCTGCGCGGACAACCTCGACACGGGCTCGCTCGAGAACATCGAGCACATCCGGAACGGCGACTTCGTGTTCGTGAATCACGATCTGACCCAGCACTTCGAAATCGGCGAGCCGATCGATTTCGTCTTCCACCTGGCGAGCCCCGCCAGCCCGATCGACTACATGAGGCTTCCGCTCCACACGCTCAAGGTCGGCTCGTACGGGACGCACAACATGCTCGGCCTTGCGAAGGTGAAGCGCGCTCGCTTTCTCCTCGCGTCGACGAGCGAGGTCTACGGCGATCCGCAAGTGCACCCTCAGCCCGAGACCTACTGGGGCCACGTGAACCCGATCGGGCCGCGCGGCGTCTACGACGAGGCGAAGCGCTATGCCGAGGCGATGACGATGGCCTACCACCGCCAGCAGGGCGTCGACACGTGCATCGCGCGGATCTTCAACACGTACGGCCCGCGCATGCGCCCGCATGACGGACGGGCGATTCCGACGTTCATGCGCCAGGCCCTCGAGGGGAAGCCCATCACGGTCTTCGGAGACGGTTCCCAGACGCGGAGCTTCTGTTACGTCGACGACTTGATCCGCGGCCTCTACCTCCTCGCTACGAGCGGCGAGCACCTGCCGGTGAATATCGGGAATCCCACCGAGATGTCGCTCCTCGAGCTCGCGGAGGCGGTGATCCGCGTGACCGGCTCCGAGAGCGAGATCGTGTTCGAGGCGCTGCCCATCGACGATCCCCAGGTGCGCCAGCCCGACATCACGCGCGCGCGCCAGGTGCTCGGCTGGGAGCCCGAGGTGACCCTCGAGGACGGCCTGCGGCGGTTGACGGACTACCTGGCCGGGGAACCGGCCAATGCCCAGGTCGGCGTCTAGCGCGCGCCGCTAGTCGGTCGTGCAGACGGCGTCGTCGGTCGCAGGATCGAGCGGGAGCCGTTCGAGGAGCTCGGCAAGCGTCCGCCGCTCCTCCGCCGAGAAGCGGTCGAGGAAGAGGGCGTGGATGCCGGCGAGGTGCGTCTCCCGCGCCTCGCGGAGCCTCTCGAGGCCCTCGTTCGTGAGCTCCGCGTAGACGACGCGCCCGTCCCTTTCGCACGCCAGGCGCCGGACGTAGCCGGCGGTCTCGAGACCCGCCAGGAGCCGCGTGATTCCGGAGGGCGTCAGGAGAAGCCGGTCCACGAGGTCGACCCGCCTGAGCGCGTGCCCGGGCGCGCGGGCGAGGTGGAGCAGCACCTCGTAGTCGTTGATCGTGAGTCCGTGATTCGCCACGAGGTCGGCATTCAGGCGGCGCGTGGTCGTCGCGTGCGCGCGCAGGAAATTCACCCACGGCTCGAGGTCG
>JACCYG010000061.1 GCA_013696595.1 Actinomycetota bacterium
GACGTCGACCTCGTCGAGCTGAACGAGGCCTTCGCGTCGCAGAGCCTTCAGGTCATTCGCGAGCTCGGATTCGATCCCGCGCGCGTAAACGTGAACGGAGGCGCGATCGCGCTCGGCCATCCGCTCGGGATGAGCGGCGCGCGGCTCGTCGTGACGCTTCTCCACGAGCTTCGGCGGCGTAGGGGTCGCTACGGGCTCGCGACGCTTTGCGTCGGCGTCGGGCAGGGCCAGGCCGCGCTTTTCACACGCGCGTCTGATTAAGGTTCACCCAGCCTCCTCCCCGAGCCGATCGTATCGCCGAAAAGTGCACACGTGGTGCGCGGAACGTGCCGGATCGCGCGTAACCCGGTGCCGCTTCGCTCCGATATCGTCCCCGGTCGTGGCGGTCGCAATCGAGCGCGAGTACGGGCTCTTCATCAACGGGGAATCCGTCGAGCCGACAGCGGGCGAGGTGCGCGACGTGACGGAGCCCGCCACGGGCGCTGCACTCGGCCGCGCCGCGATGGCGGGGCCCGAGGACGTCGACCGCGCGGTTCAGTCCGCCCGCGCGGCGCTCGCCGGTGCCTGGGCGAAGACATCTCCCACCGAGCGGTCGCGGCTTCTCCACGCACTCGCCGACGCGATCCACGAGAGCCGCAAGGAGCTCGCGGAGCTCGAGACGCGAAACGTCGGCAAGGCGATCTCCTCGGTCAAGGGCGAGATTGCCGCCTCGGTCGAGAACTTCCGGTTCTTCGCGTCCGCGATCGCGACGATCGAGGGCCGATCGCACGCGGTTGGCGGCTCGGCGCTCTATTACCAGCTTCGGGAGCCGGTCGGCGTCTGCGCGCAGATCATCCCCTGGAACTACCCGCTGATGATGGCGGCCTGGAAGCTCTCGCCGGCGCTCGCCGCCGGCTGCACGATCGTCCTCAAGCCGGATCCTGCGACTCCGCTCACGGCACTTCGCCTGGCCGAGCTCGCAACCGACGTCGGCATCCCGCCGGGCGTCGTGAACGTCGTTCCCGGCGACGGGCCGACGACCGGCGCGCATCTCGTTTCGCACCCGGGCGTGGACAAGGTCGCGTTCACGGGGTCAACGGCCACCGGCACGGAGGTGATGAAGCTCGCTGCGAGCCCGATCAAGCGGATCTCGCTCGAGCTCGGCGGGAAGAGTCCCAACCTGGTTTTCGCCGACGCGGACCTTGCGGACGCCGTCCCGAGCTCGGTCTACGCGATCTACTACGCCGCCGGTCAAAGTTGCGACGCGCGCTCGCGTGTCCTCGTCGAGAAACCGCTCTACGACGACTTCGTGGCGCAGTTCACCGAGACGGCGAAGCGCCTCAAGGTCGGTGACCCGCTCGATTCCGAGACGCATATGGGCTCGCTGATCTCGCGGACGCACCGCGACAAGGTGCACGGCTTCGTCGAGACCGGGCGCGATGAGGGAGTCGAGATCGTGATCGGCGGCGAGCCCGGCGACGGCGATGGCGCGTTCTATCCGCCCACGGTCCTCGCCGGCGTCGAGACCCGCATGGTCGTCGCCCAGGAGGAGATCTTCGGCCCCGTCGTGACGGTGATTCCGTTCGAAGACGAGGACGAGGCTGTGACGATCGCGAACGACTCCAAGTACGGCCTCGTCGCGACGATCTGGACGAGCGACCCCGCCCGGGGCCCACGGCTCGCGGGCAAGATCAAGGCGGGGACGATCGGGGTCAACACGCCCTACACGGCTCCGCCCGGCGGCGCGTTCGGCGGCTACAAGCAGTCCGGCTTCGGCCGCGAGGTCGGCCTCGAGACGCTCGACATGTACCTCGAGGCCAAGAGCGTCCTCGTCTCGACGAGCCGGAAGCCGCTCAACCCGTTCGGGCTGTAGGGCGCGAGGCACGCCGCCCCCTAGCGCTTGAGGACGAGCACGGCGCCGCCGGCGAGGAGGGCAAGGCCCACCGCGCGCTCCCACGTGAAGGGGATCCGCTCGAGGCCGAAGAGCCCGAGCGCGTCGATCACGACGCCCATTGCGAGCTGTGACGCGACGAGGAGCCCGATCGTTGCGAACGTCCCGATTCGCGGCGGACTGAACGTGACGGCTGTGACCACGATCGCACCCATGAGACCGCCGAGCCAGAGCCACGGGGGCTCGCGAATTGCCGCGATACCCGCGCTGTTGCGGGCAGCGAGCGCGACGCCGACCAGAATGACCGCTGCCACGATGCCGCCGAAGGCTGCTGCTTCGAGCACGCCGATTCGCCGTCCGAGCGCACCGCTGATCGCGACCTGCATCGAGCCGGCGAGTCCGGCGACGAGCGAGAACGCGACGGCGAACGTGCTCGCGGACACGGCCGCGAGCATATCGGCGCAATCCGTCTATACACTCGCGACCCGATGAGCGAGCCAACCCGGCCGGCGCCGACCGATCCTGCCGAGCTCGGGTTCGAGAAGATCGTCTACGAGAAAGCGCCGCCGCGGGCGACGATCACGCTTAACCGGCCGGAGGTGCTGAACGCCTTCGATTTCCAGATGCTCCGCGAGCTTGCGCGCGCGTGCGAGGACGTGTCATGGGACGACGAGATCCGGGTCCTCGTGCTAACCGGCGCCGGGCGCGCATTCTGCGTCGGCGCGGACCTGAAGTCCTGGGCGCAGGAATACCTCGGGAAGCCGAGCGAGTACTGGAAGTGGTTCGGCGCGTTCAAAGACGCGCACGACCGGATGCGCGAAGTCGGAAAGCCGACGCTCGCACGCATCAACGGGATCGCTGTCGGCGGCGGGAACGAGCTTCAGATGGCGTGCGACCTCGCCGTCATGTCGGAGGACGCATACATCCGACACGTCGGGCCCGAGCACGGCTCGGTTCCCGCCGGCGGCGCGACGCAGTGGCTCACGATCATGGTCGGGGACCGGCGCGCGCGCGAGATCGTCCTCATGTGCGAGGAGATTTCCGCGCGGAAGGCCGAGGAGTGGGGCCTCGTCAACTGGGCGGTCCCAGCCGCCGAGCTCGACGCGAGGGTGAACGAGGTCGTGGAAAACCTCGCCCGGAAGCTGCCGCAGACGACGCGGTACGCGAAGCAGCACCTCAATTTCTGGAAAGACCTCGCGTGGCACCAGACGATCAACCACGCGCGCGACTGGCTCGCGCTCTCGATGGCGACCGAGGAACCGCAGGCGGCCGTCCGCCGCTTCGTCGACAAGGAGCTGGGATGACGGACGAGCTTCGACAACTCGAGGAAGAATGGGCCGCAGCGATCGAGCGCCGCGACGTTGCGGCGGCGGAGTCGATTCTCGCCGAGGATTTCACGCTCTCGAGCACCGGCGGAGTCGGCGACCATGTCTCCAGAGAGAGGTGGCTCGCGGTGCTCGAGCAGATCGAGAGCCGCTCGCTCACCTGCACGGTCGACGAAGTGCGGAACTACGGAGAGATCGCGGTCGTGATGGCGCGCCTGCGCTGGGATGCGACGCTAGGCGATCGGAATCTGACCGGTGATTACACCGTCACGGACGTGTTCAGGCGCGCGAACGGCGGGTGGCGGGCGGCCTGGCGGATTTCGGTCCGCCTTCCCTCGGCGTGAGCGACCTCGTCCTCGTCGAGCACGACGAGCCGATCGCCGTCGTCCTCCTGAATCGGCCTGAGGTTCTGAACGCCCTGAACGAACAGGTCATGGCCGACCTCGTGGCGGCCCTGACGGAGCTCGACGACGACGAAGCGGTTCGCTGCATCGTCCTCGGCGGTTCCGAGCGCGCGTTCGCGGCAGGCGCCGACATCGGCGAGATGGCTGAGGCGAGCGCGATGGACATGTACCACGCGCGCCGGATCGACAAGTGGGATGCGATCCGTCGCATCCGCACGCCCATCGTCGCCGCAGTCTCCGGTTTCTGTCTCGGCGGGGGAAACGAGCTCGCGATGGCGTGCGATCTGATCGTCGCCTCCGAGACGGCGAAGTTCGGCCAGCCGGAGACGGGTCTCGGAATCATTCCGGGCGCAGGCGGAACGCAGCGGCTGACGCGGGCGATCGGAAAGGCGAAGGCGATGGACGTGATCCTCACGGGGCGGTTCCTGGACGCACGCGAGGCCGAGCGGGCCGGGCTCGTCGCGCGCGTCGTCGCCCGCGAGGTCTGGCTCGAGGAGGCGAAGCGCGTCGCGCGGGAGATCGCGACGAAGGGCCCAGTGGCGCAGCGCCTCGCCAAGGAGTCCGTCAACCGTGCATACGACTCGACGCTCGAGGTCGGCCTCGACTTCGAGCGGCGCTCGCTCTACCTCGCGTTCGCTTCCGAAGATGCCCGGGAGGGGCTGACAGCGTTCGTGGAGAAGCGCGAGCCCGACTTCGAGGGCCGCTGACGTCACACTCTTGGTGCCTTCTGGCGCGTCAGACGTTACAAACGGCGCACCACGCGTGCGCGTTTCGCGGTTAGGCTGAAGCCCGAGCAGGGGGGCGGGTCGGGACCCGAGTATCTCGCGCGCGTGTACCTGGGGTCAGCGTCCCTCGGGCGCGTCCTTTCGCAGCTCGCCAGATGGGCCAGGCCGACAGGCATGATCTAGCCGTGCCAGGGTTCGCCCGCTTCCTCGAGCCGCCGCGGCTTCGGACGATCGAGAGTGGCGACGGCGACCGCCGCGCCACATGGCTCGTAGCCGCTGCGCTCGCAACCCAGGTTGTCGTAGAGCTCTCCGGCCATGAGCAGCACGTCGCGCCAGACACGTCGCCGGCGCCGGGGACGTCGTGACCGGCGCCGCGGTCGAGTTCGTTCTCGACGGGGGTGTCCTGACCGTGACGCTCAACCGTCCGGAGGTGTTGAACGCCTTCAACGCGGCCATGCATGAGGCTCTCGGGCTCGCCTTGAAGGAGGCGCGCGACCCGAAGGTCCGCGCGGTCGTGATCACGGGTGCCGGCCGCGGGTTCTGCGTCGGCCAAGACTTGCGGGAATTCAAGCAGGAGTCCGGTGACGTCGCCGCTCGACTCCGCACGCAGTACCACCCGAACATCGTTGCGCTTCGGTCGCTCGAGAAGCCGGTCATCGCAGCCGTGAACGGCCCGGCTGCGGGAGCGGGCCTCTCACTCGCGTGCGCATGCGACATCCGGATCGCCTCAGACCAGGCGAGCTTCGTGCCCGCCTTCATCAACGTCGGCCTGATCCCCGACTCCGGCGGCTCGTTCTTCGTCACGCGCCTGCTCGGCTACGCGCGGGCGTTCGAGTGGCTGACGTCGGGCCGCAAGCTGACCGCGGCGGAGGCGCACGCGTGGGGCCTTGTCTCGGAGATGGTCGAACACGAGCGTCTTCGAGACCGGACGGCCGAGCTTGCGACAACACTGGCCGCGATGCCGACGCGCGGGATCGGGATGACGAAGCGGCTCCTCGACCGCGCCTCGACGGCAGCTCTGTCCGAACAGCTCGAGCTGGAGGCTCAGCTGCAGGCCGCTGCGACGGCGAGCGAGGACTTCAAGGAAGGCGTGGCGGCGTTTCTCGAGAAGCGCGGCCCACGCTTCACCGGCCGCTAGCCGTCCTCGGCGCAGTCCTCCAGGCCGATCTCACGCGCGAGCCGGTCCGCTTGGCTCTCGTTCTCATCCGCTTCGGATGCGAGTGTCTGGATTTTCTCCTCGTCACCGTCCTCCGCTGCCTGCCCAAGCTCCTCGATCAGCTCCAGGTTGCGGTCGTTTCGCTTGTGCCACTCCTCCACCTTGGACTCGAGGTCTTCGGGAGGCTTCAGCTCATTGAGCTCCGCGTTTCCTTCGCGTGCGATCGGGAGCCCCTTGTCCACGAGCGTCTTCAGGCCCGCTGTGCTCTTGGGCTGAGGAAGCGCGTCGAGCCGTTCCTCGTACTTCGCGCAGATGGCGTCCGCCTGCTTCACGTACTCCGCCTGCGAGAGGCGGTCGCCGCCCCCGCAACCGGCCGCGGCGGCGGCGAGCGCGAGCGCGGTGAAACCGAGCACGACGCGCATCGAGCGGCGAGGGTACACTGCGCCGCAGACTCCTGCTACGCGTGGCCGCACGCGCCGCAATGGAGGGTCCCGACCCGCCGGGTCTCGCCGCAAGTCGAACACGGAGCGATGACTTCGCGACCGCAGCCCTCGCAGTGTTCGTTCACGCCGACCGGGTAGCCGCAGAAGGGGCACTCGCGCTTGCGAACGCGGCGGAAGGGCATTCGTTTCGCCAGGTAGCGCTGCAGCGCCCAGAAGGCTGCGAGCGTGGTCGTGATGCCGAAGAGCGAGAGGATGAGCGGGCCGAGGTCGAGGGGATCGACGTAGTCGGTGATGTAGTCGCCTGCGAAGACGAACGCGAGCACGGTCGTCGCGCCCAGCAGCGCGAAGGCGACGAGGAGATAGCGCGAGTTTCGGGCCCGGAGCCGCGCCAGGAGCCAGTAACCGAGGGCGAGCAGGGCGACGACGAAGACCAGGCGGGCGAGAAAGGAGTACAGCGCGCGACGGTCGTCGCGCTCCTCGAATTGCGTTTGGGCCCGGCGCTCCGCTTCGCGAAGCTTCAATTCGGCCGCGCGGAGCTCGGCGCGCGCCTCTGAGGCCTCAAGCTTCGCCGCGTCGAACCGCTCTTGCGCATCGGCGTAGGCGCGCTCGAGCTGTCCGGCCGGCTTACCCGCATCGAGGGCCGTGCGATAAGCCTCGCGACGGAGCTCGAGGTTCTCGCGGGCCGCGCGGCGCTCCGAGCTCGCGTCCGCGAAGCTCGTGCGAGCGGCCTCGAACTCAGAAACGGCGGGATCGTCGAACTGAAGTTGAAACTCTTCGATTCCCACGGCCTCGCGGACGTAGTCATCGATCTTTTGATACGTCCAGAGGCCGCCGATCAGGAAGAAGACGGCCAGGATGAGGGCGAGGAGCTTCTCGCTCTTCGTGGTCTCGATCTGCTCGATGTCAACTCTTGTCGCCATCGCGTTCCTCCTTACTCGTGCGCGTTCGCGGCCGGAGCTCGATCTCGAGGACGCAGTCGAGTGCGTTTGCGATGCGAAGCAGCGTGTCGACGCGGGGCGCCCGTTCTCCGGCCTCGAGGCGCGCGATCGCCGACTGCGTAGTCCCGCAAAGCTCGCCCAGCTCTTTTTGTGAGAGCTCGCGCGCGAGCCGCTGGTCGGTGACCTGCTGCGCGATGTCCGCGTAGTACCCGTCGAACTCGAGCGCCTCCGGGCGCTCGAGAGCGCGCTCGCGCAGGCGCTCGAGCGCGCGTGCCGCGCCATCGCGCTTCCGTTTTCTAGGCTCTTGACGCATATAGCATCTCTGCTATATATAGCACACATGCGATGCCAGTCAAGTGCCCCTTGTGCACGTGATCTACGCCTTGGTCTCACGCCGGGGCGGGCGCCTGAGGACGCCTAGATCGTCTTGAACTGCTCGAACGGCTGGCGGCAGCTCGCGCAGTAGCGGATCGAGCGGCACGGTGTCGGGCCGAAGATGTTTTCGAGGCGCGTGTCCGTCGAGGCGCAGTAGGGACAGCGGAATGTGCCTCGCTGAAGCTGGACGAGCTGCGGCGCGCC
>JACCYG010000072.1 GCA_013696595.1 Actinomycetota bacterium
CGAGCAGATCGGCCGGGGCGGGATGGGAGAAATCTTCGTCGCCGAGGACAAGACCCTCGGCCGTAAGGTCGCGGTCAAGCTGCTGTCCGAGCGCTTCGCGCGCGACGAGAACATCCGGCGCCGCTTCACGCGCGAGGCGCTCGCGGCCGCGCGGCTCTCCGGCCACCCGCACATCGTCACCATCTTCGACGTCGGCGAGGCGGGTAGCCGCCCCTTCATCGTCATGGAGCACATGTCCGGGGGAACGCTCGCCGACCGCGCGCGTACAGGAAGGGTCGATAAGGACCAGGCGATCGAATGGCTCCGACAGGCAGGTGACGCCCTGGACGAGGCGCACGAGCGCGGGATCGTTCACCGCGACGTCAAGCCGGCGAACCTTCTTCTCGACGAGCGTGGAGAGATCCACGTCTGCGACTTCGGAATTGCCCGGATCGTCGACGAGACCCAGACGGGCATGACGATGGCGGGCACCGTGCTCGGCACGGCGGGGTACCTCTCTCCCGAACAGGCGCGTGGCGACCCGGCCACCTCCGCGAGCGACATCTACTCGCTCGGCATCGTGGCGTACGAGCTCCTCACGGGCGGCCGGCCGTTCGAAGGCGGCTCCGCAACGGCTGAGGCGGCAGCCCACATCCACCAGCCCGTTCCACCGGCTTCCGAGCGCGGGGTCGGGCTTCCGCGGGAGGTCGACCCTGTCTTCGAGCGCGTCCTCGCCAAGGACCCGGAGCGCCGCTACCTGACCGCGCGGGACTTCGTGCGGGCGCTCTGCCTGGCACTCGAGGTCGACGAGCAAACGTTGCCCGCCGAAGCGACGCAGCGGATCGCGACGGCTCGGACAGCCCCCACTCGGGTCGTCTCGCGACGCAGCCGGTCCTGGATCCCGATCGCCGCGGCCGTCGGTCTCGCCGCCATCGCGCTCACAGGGGTCATCCTCGCGGCCGTCGTTGCGGGCGGGAACGATCGAAGTGCGGAGCGCGAAAACAGGCCGAAGGTGGTCACCAAGGAGGTGACGACCGTCATCGAGGCGGAAGGAACCACCGTTCGGCAGATAGTCACGGTCAAGGCAACGCCGACCTCTTCCGTCCCGGTCGTGCCTGCGACTCCGTCGAAAGACAAGAGCATCTCCTTCAACGAGGCCGTCGAGCTCACGGACCAGGCGACTTTCGCGATGCGCGACGGACGCTACGACGACGCGCTCGTGCTCGCGGAGCGCGCACTCTCGCGCCTGCGCGGAACGGGCCATATCTACGAGGCGTACGCCTACTACGACGCGGGCAACTCGCTTGCCGAGCTCGGCCAGTGCGAGAAGGCGCTCACGTACCTTGACCGCTCGGAGGACATCCAGGGGCAGCGGAAGGAGATCGACAAAGGGCGCGAGAAGTGCTCGTAGCCTCCTACCGAAGTCTTTCCGCGTACTGCTTCTCGTAGTACGCGCGGTACTCCCCCGACTTGAGCGGCTCCCACCAGTCGCGCCGCGTCCGGTACCACTCGACCGTGTCGGCGAGCCCCTCGTCGAACGTCCGCTCGGAGGCCCAGCCAAGGCCGCGCAGTTTGTCCGTGTTAAGCGAGTAGCGGCGGTCGTGGCCGGGGCGGTCCTCGACGTGGCGGATGAGGGAATCGTCTCCCCCCGCGAGCTCGAGGATCCTCCGAGTTACGTCGATGTTCGCGTGCTCGTCGCCCCCGCCCACGTTGTAGACCTCGCCGGCGCCGCCCGCGCGAAGGACGAGGTCGACCGCGGAGCAGTGGTCGTCGACGTGGAGCCAGTCGCGGGTCTGGCGGCCGTCGCCGTAGACCGGCACGGGCTTCCCGTCGAGGACGTTCGTGATGAAAAGCGGGACGATCTTCTCCGGATACTGGTTCGGGCCGTAGGTGTTCGACCCGCGCGTGATCGTGGCGTTCACGCCGAACGTGCGGACGTACGCGAGGACCTGGAGGTCGCCGCCCGCTTTCGAGGCGGCATACGGGCTGGATGGACGGAGCGGATCGTCCTCGCTCGACGCCGTGCCTGGTGGAACGTCGCCGTACACCTCATCCGTCGAGACCTGGACGAAGCGCGCACCGCTTCCGCGCGCCCATTCGAGGAGGACCTGAGTACCGTAGACGTCGGTCCGGATGAAATCGCCGGCCTCGAGGATCGAGCGGTCGACGTGAGTCTCGGCCGCGAAGTTCACGACTGCGTCGCACCCCGCCGCCGCCTTGGCGACGACCTCGGGCCCGGTGATGTCGCCGGGCACGAACTCGTGCGCGACGCCCTCGAGGTTGGCCGGGTTCCCCGAATACGTCAACTTGTCGAGCACGACGACATCGTCACCGGCCGCCGCCAGCCGTTTGACGAAGTGGCTGCCGATGAACCCGCACCCGCCGGTGACGAGGACGCGCACCTTGCGATTGTACGGGGGACGTTCTCGGGCCATGACCCAGTGCCAGGCACCGGGGGCCCCCCGCTTAGCGGAGCTCTGCGAGCCAGCGTGCGCAGGCCAGCATGTCCTCCATGACGTAGTCGGGCCGCACGCCCCAGGCGAGCGCGTGCACGATCCCCCACCTGCGCATGCGCTCGCGATCGAGTGCGAGCTCATCCGCGAGGTGGTCGAGTCGACGGCGGATGGTCGCCCGCGGATCCGGGTCGCGGGCGAGGGCCTCGCGGCGGTCCCGCACGAGCGAGGCCGTGTCGAACTCACGCTCGCCGACGAGCGGCTTCGGGTCGACCGCGAGCCACGGCCTCCGCTCGGCCTGGAGAACGTTGCCGCCGTGAAAGTCCTGGTGGAGAACGACGGGATCGCCCTGGGAGGAACCGGCCTCCGCCGCGAACGACAGAGCCTCCTCGAGGAGCGTGCGCTCGAACGGCCGGCCTTGGCGCTCCCACCGCTCCGTGACGTAGGCACACCAGACCGCGGCCTCATCGGCGAGGAGGGCGAAACGATGCTCGGCGGGAGCCGGCGGCCAGAGCGAGCGGAGCACGTTTGCAGCGATCGGGATCGCCTCTTCCTCCGGAACGTCCCAGAGGCGTCTTCCCGGCTCGCACCGCTCGACTACGAGCGCGCGGCGGGATGGGTCGTGGTGGAGCAGCCGAACGGCCCCGTCCCCGTCCCAGTGCGCGAGCGCGTCGGCCTCGCGCTCCGTCTCCGACTCGGGAAAGTTGATCTTGAGGACGGCCTTCGTCCCGTCGGCGAGCTCGACCCGCGTGACGAACGAGACGTGCGCCGCCTCGAAGGGAGCACCGAGCTCGAGCGACCACCGCTCGGCGCACTCCTCCACGAGCCGCGGCAGGCGAGCGAGCCAGGCTGCGCCCTCGGCGTCGGAGCGCCACCACTCGAGCCCCTCGGGGATCCTCACCGGGCCAGACGCTCGAGACATTCCTGCAGCCCTTCGCGCCAGTGCGGAAGCCGCGGTGCGTCCGGGCGCTCGCTCCTGAGCACCGAGTAGGCGGGGCGTGGCGCCGGGCGCCCAAGCTCCTCGGTCGTGATCGCGACGACCCGGCACGCAAGGCCTGCCTCCTCGAAGATCGCCGACGCGAGCTCGGCCCAAGTGCACTCACCGTCGGCGGCGACGTGCCAGGTCCCCTTCGGAAGGGCTACGATTTCCCGCGTGGCCGCGGCGAGATGGCCGACGTAGGTGGGGCAGCCGCACTGGTCGGAAACCACCCGAACCTCGTCGCGCTCCACCCCGAGCCGCAGCATCGTTCGAACGAAGTTGTGGCCGGTCGGCCCGAAGAGCCACGAAGTCCGAACGATCCATCCGTCTGCGACTTGACGCTCGCCCTGGAGCTTCGTGCGCCCGTAGACGGAGGTCGGACTCGGCTGATCCGACTCGACGTAGGGGCCGGGCTTCGTCCCGTCGAAAACGTAATCGGTCGAGAAGTAGACGAGCGGAGCCCCGAGCGCCGTCACGTTCCGCGTGCCCTCGGCGTTCACGCGAGCGGCGCCCACAGGGTCGCCCTCAGCCCCGTCGACATCGGTCCAGGCGGCCGCGTGGAGGATCAGATCGGGGCGATAGTCGAGCTCCACCGGCTCCAGGACGTCGAGCGCCGTCCGTGGCCGCGCGTCAGCCTCCGGAAAGGCCTCTGCGAGCGCTACGCCGAGCTGCCCACCGGCACCGGTGATCAGAATCCGCTGTCGCGTTCCGAGAGGATCGGGGATTGGGTGCTCCAGAGGTGGCGGACGCGCGGATCGTCCCACGGGACAATGTGCTCGTCCGGATCGGCCAAGTCGTACTCGCGCGTGACGTGGTAGCAGAAGAGGAGGTCCGTCAAGGCCTCGAAGCCGTGCGCGCAGCCTCCGGGAACGTAGAGCGCGACGGGGTTTTCCTCGCCGATGTCCTCGGAGTACGTCTCGCCGCTCTCGTGATCGAGGACGACAACGCGGGCCGTTCCCGTCAGGCAGGCGAAGAGGTCGTCCTGGCCGCGCTCGTGGTAATGGAGCCCGCGGATGACCCCCTGGCGGGAAAACGAGACGTTCGTCTGCACGGTCCGACCGGGAAGCGCGCTCTCGCGGCGCAGCTCGAGGAACCAGCCCCGCTCGTCGTGGACGTAACGGAGCGGCAGGCGGACGAGGCCCGGGATCACTGCCGGTTCGCGCCGTGTTTCCGCACGAAGTCGTTGACCGCGTAGTACGCGTCAATCGACTCGCCCGCGTCGCCCCAGAAGCCTTCGAGGACGTCGTATTCCATCGTCCCCTGTGAGATGTACCAGTTGTTCACGTCGGTGATCTCGAGCTCGCCTCGACCCGACGGCTCGAGGGTTGGGATCACGTCGAACACGTCGGGGTCGTAGAAGTAGATCCCCGTGACGGCGAAGTCGCTCGGGGGGTCCTCCGGTTTCTCGACGATCCCGACCACTCGCCCATCCGAGAGCTCGGGCACGCCGAGGTGCTGCAGGTGCTCGACCTGGTCCTCCGGCGAGAGGAGGATGCGCGCGCCTTTCTCCTGGTGTGCGAAGTTCTCGACGACGGGGCGGATCGACCTCTCGATCACGTTGTCCGCGAGCATGACGACGACGGGCTCGCCGTCCACGAAGCGCTCGGCGAGCCCGAGCGCCTCGGCGATCCCACCCGCTTGCTCCTGGTAGGCGTAGGAGAGCCGGTCGATGCCCCACTCGTGCCCGTTCCCGAGCAGGCGGAGGAACTCGCCCGCGTGCGTCCCGCCGGTCACGATCATGATCTCCCCGACACCGGCCTGCACGAGCGCCTCGATGGCGTAGGTGACCATCGGCCGGTCGTAGATCGGGAGCAGGTGCTTGTTCGTGATCCGCGTGAGGGGATGCAAGCGCGTGCCCGAGCCCCCCGCTAGGACGACGCCCTTCATGGCGCGGATTCTAGGGGCCGGATCGTCTGGCCTCACCGGCACGCCGACCCGTTCCTGCGGGTGGCCGTCACGGGGAAGCCTTTAGAGTCCGTCGCCGTGCGAAACGAAGTGGTCGCCGAGCTCGCCGCCGTGCTCGGAGCGCTCGGGGCTACGCTTGCTCTCGTCCCGCGGGCGCGCCTGGCACTCGTCGCCGGCCTCGTCGTCATCGCGGCGGCCGAAGGGATGCTCGGCGCGACTCTCCTCGACGGCAACGAGGCGCGTGCGCTCGTCGCATCTCCCGCACGTGTCGGCCTTGCAGTCGCCTGCGTCCTCGCCGTGTTCGCGGGCGCGTTTCTCTTCGTGCGTTTCCCCGCCGTCGTCCCGGTCGCGCTCCTGCTCGCCGCGCCGTTCCGGATCCCGATCGAAGCGGCCGACGAGAAGCGGTTCCTCCTGCTGCCGCTCTACGGGGTACTCACGAGCGCCGCGCTTGCGCTCGCCTACCGCGCGGCGCGCCGTGACGATCTCCCGCGGCCGCCGAGCTTGCTCCTCGCGGGCGTAGCCCTCTTCGTCGGGCTCGCGGCAGTGTCGCTGACCTGGTCGCAGGACCTCCGCTCGGGGACGATCAGCCTCGCGCTCGCCCTCTTTCCGTTCGCTCTCCTCGTGGCCGTACTTGCACGCACGCCGTACCGCGGCTGGCTCCCGCGCCGCCTTGCTGAGGCTCTCGTGGCGCTCGCCTCGGCCTTCGCTCTCCTCGGGCTCTGGCAGCTTCGGAGCAAGGATCTCTTCTTCGCGCGGGACGTCGAGGCCGCAAACGCGAACGCCGGATTCTTCCGCGTCACGGCGGTCTTCAACGATCCGAGCATCTACGGGAGGTTCCTCGCGGTTGCGATCGTCGTGCTCCTCGTCGCCCTGTGGCTCAGACGGATGAGCCTCCGATTGGGCGTCGGGCTCGTGATCCTCCTTGCGGCGGGGCTCTTCTTCGCGTACTCCCAGTCGAGCCTCGTTGCTCTCTTCGTCGGCGTTCTCGCGACGACGCTCGCCGCCTCCGGCCGGCGTCGCCGGCGGATGATCCTCGCCGCCTCGGCGGTCCTGGTTCTCACCACCGTCGGGCTCGTCTTCGCGATCTCGAGGGACGACCCGCTCCGCCGCGTGACGAGCGGCCGGTCCGACCTCGTCGCCAACACGACGGAGGTGATCCGCGAGCATCCGGTCTTCGGCGTCGGTATCGGGGCGGAGCGCAGGGCGAGCCGCGAGCAGGCCGAGGCGCACGGGAGACGCCTGGGCAAGGCTTCCCACACGGCCGTTCTCACGGTCGCCGCCGAGCTGGGAGCGCTCGGCATCGCCACCCTCATCGTCTTCGTCGTTGCCGCCGGCGCGCTCTTCGTCGCCGCGCGCACGCGGGACGAGGCGCTCGGTATCGGCCTCGGAGCGGTCTTTCTCGTGATCTTCGTCCACTCGATCTTCTACAGCGGCTTCTTCGAGGATCCACTGGTCTGGGGGACGATCGGAGTCGCGGCAGCCGCACGGCTCGCGCGCCCGGCCGTCGAGGCCGCACGGCCGACGCCGACGCCTGCGAGACTGCGACCCGAGCCGGTCGCCGCGGCGAGGAGATCGACCCCGGCGTAGACCGCGCCCGGCCCGATGCGAACGATGCGCGCCTTCCGTCTTCGGCGGCTCGTCTGGCGAGCCCGTCGCAACGTCCCGCGCGTGGCACAGCCGCTGTCGGCTCTCCTGCCCGGATTCCCCGCGCCCCGGAAGCCGATCCTACTGATCGGCTGTCCGCGCTCGGGAACGAGCGTCTTGCTCCAGACGTTCCTCGAAAGCCGCGAGCTTCGCTCGATCCAGAGCGAGGGCCACGTCCTCTGGGACGCGTATCACCATCCTCGCGACCGCGGCTGGGACTCGGACGCGCTCCGTGCCGCGGACGTGCTCGAGCGCGAGCGGGAGTACATCTACTGCGCGATCCGGCTTTTCGTCCAAGGACGGCGATTCATCGACAAGACCCCCGCGAACTGCCTGCGCGTCCCTTACCTGGACGCGCTCTTTCCCGACGCGACGTTCGTCTTCCTGCGCCGGCGCGCGGCCGAAAACGTGAGCTCCCTGATCGAAGGCTGGCGCGCACGACCTCGGTTCGTGAAGTACAGCCTCCCCGAGCGGTTCGAAGGGCTCGGCGCGCTCAACGGCAATCTTTGGAGCTTCGTGCTCGTTCCAGGCTGGCGCGACCTGCGCTCGGCGTCGCTCGAGGAGATCTGCGCCCGGCAGTACGTCGCCTGCAACGAGGCCGCGCTCGCGGCCCGCGGCGCAGTCGACGGCTCCCGGTGGATCGATGTCGCGTATGAAGACCTCGTGCGGTCTCCGGTCGAGGAGATCTCCCGGCTTTTCGAACGCCTCGGCCTCGAGCTCACCGACGCGGTGGCGAACCGCGCCGCCGCGCTTCACCGAACGTCTGGGCCCACGGCGATCACGGCTCCGAGGCCGGACAAGTGGCGCGAGCAGAACCGCGCGGAGATCGAGCGCATCCTCCCGCTCGTCGCAGAGACCGAGCGCCGTCTCGGGTACGAGCCGGCAGCGGGCGCCTGACTTTTACCGCCGGCGCTTCGGCTCGACCGCGTAAAGGCCGCTGCGGCCGTGCATGAGGAGACGCACGCCGTTGCCGGAGACCGGGACGTACTTTCCGTGTGGGAACGTCCACTTCGTGCGGCCGGTGCGCCAGTGCCAGCCTTTGATCTCGCCCTCGAGGCTCCCCGCATACACAACACCGGCCACGATGATGATCGCACCGGAGACGCGGCCTCTGATGCTCCGCCTCCAGAGGATCCGCCCCGACCGCGCGTCGGCGCAATAGACGAGCCCTGCGTACGTCCCGAAGTAGACGCGGCCGCGATAGTAGGCGGGTGAGGAGTAGAGGTACACGCCGACCGGAATCCGCCAGAGGAGCGCCCCCGTCCGCGCAGAGAGCGCCGACAGGCCCGAGAAGACGGAGGGCGCAAAGACGCGGTTGTCCGCGACCGCCACGGTCCCGTAAACGCGCGAGCCCGCACTCCCCGTCCAGAGGCGCCGGCCCGAACGCACGTCGAGGGCGAACACGCGCCCGCTGTAGTCGCCGAAGTACAGGCGCCGACCGCGGAGCGCCGGGCTCGACGTGATCTTGACGCCGCCGGAGAAGACCCAGCGTGGCTTCCGCCGTCGGAGATCGAGCGCATACATCCTCCCGGCTTTGTCGCCGAAGTAGACGATCCCGTTCGCGATGACGGGAGAGGACTCGGCTGCCGCGGTGTCGTACCTCCACCGGACCTTGCCCGTGTCCATGCGGACGAGGCTGATACGCCCGGGCACCTTCGAGGTTACGACCAGGTTCCGACGCCGCGGATCGACCGCGGGCGAGGACGCGATCGTCGTCTCGATCTGCCGCCGCCAGAGGATGCGGCCGTTTCGCATCGAGAGGGCGGTCACGTAGCCGCGAAAGTTGTTGACGTAGGCAACGCCCTCCCACACCACAGCGGGGAACTCGAGGAGCGAACGCAGCCGTTGCTTCCATACGACGCGAAAGGGAGGACGCAGAGTGATCGCGGGATGAGCCTGTGTCCGGGCGGGTGTCGCGCCGTAGAGCGGCCACTGGAGCGCGGGCCGCCAGATCGGGACGCTCTGATGAAGACGCTTGCGGAAGTTGACGCGTACGACGCGCGAGCCGTACGACGGCGCCGAAACGGTCACGCGAAGCTCCTTGCGCTTCCCGATCCTGAGGCGGACGACGCCCCGCAGGCTCGTGCGATGCGGGCGGCCGGCGACCTTGACCGATGCGCCGCGGACCGGCTTTGCGCTGTCGCCGTCGACGACGCGGATCCTCGCGTCGAAACCTACCGGCGGAGCAGATGCGGTGGTGGTGTGGACATCCTGCGTCGACGTCGAGGCGGCGACGGTTTCGTTGCTCGACTCCGAACCGCTGCATCCCGCTCCGGCGAGCGACAACGCAGCGGCTAAGGCGACGGGAAGTAGGCGGCGATGCAAAGGAAAAGTGTCCCTCGGAGACGGATACGGTCGAGCCTAGCGGCCCCGAGTGACGATCCGATTGTTCAGGCTGGCTTGCGCAGCAACACGACGTTTGAGTGGTTCAGGGTCTTCCGGTCGTGCTCCACCAACTCGAAGGCGTGTCCCTTCACGAATCCCTCCATCTGCGGCGCGTTCATGTCCGAAAAGAGCTCTATGCGCTCCCGCCTGGCGAAGTACTTCTTCGTGCGGTCCCCGTACTGAATCGAGGCAACGCTCCCGGGCCGCAGGACACGGCGGATCTCTCCGAGATATTCGTCGATGCCCTCTGGATCGATGTGCACGAAGGTCCCAAAGGAGAAGACGAAGTCGACGGAATCGTTCTCGACGTCGGGAATCTCGTAGCCGGGCGTCTCGACGAACCGAAACTTGTGGGCGCTCTCTGGAAAGCGTTTCTCGAGGTAGGGAAAGAAGTCGCTGTTCAGCTCGACCACGATCACCTCGTGCGCGGGAAGCAAGTATCGCGTCCAGCGCCCGCCACCGGACCCGATCTCGAGCGCGACCGTCTCCGGAGTGACGAACCGCTCGAGATACCGCTTCCGCACCTTCGCGAGGTTGCCGGGAACGCGGTCGCCGTGGCGCGCAGCCGCCGCCACAAGTAGCGTAAACCCGTCACCGACGGGTCGCCCCAGCGGTCGCCGTAATGGGGTTGGCCTGGCCGCTTGAGAAAGCGGTTCAGGCTGACGCCCCACTCCTTGTTCCAGGTCGCCGTCGGCACGAGCGCGAAAGAATAGTCACTCGTGCGCCGACCCGTCGCTCCACACCGGGCGCGCACAACCGGCGCGAACGCCTGTCGCCGGGCCGCTACGATCGACGCTGTGCCAGGCCGCCGACAGCGGATCCGGATCGTCGGCGTGGGTGCCGGAACGCACGCGAAGTCGGTGCTCGAGGCCATTTACTCGGCGGGCATCTACGAAGCCGAGGCCCTCGTCGACGATGACCCCGATCGGGGCGGCGGCGAGGTGCTCGGTGTTCCAGTCGTCTCAGACACGGCAGCGCTCGGCCACTTCCGCGACGAGGGAATCCACCACGCCTTCGTCGGTGTCGGAGGAACTCGCACGAGCGAGCCCCGCCGGCTTGTCTTCGAGCGGCTGCACGAGGCCGATTTCGAGCTGCCCCCGATCGTCCATCCCGCGGCAAGCCTCTCTTCGCGGTCGGAGGTCGGTGCAGGCGTGCAGATTCTCGCGCTCGCCGCCGTGAACGCGGACGCCGGGCTCGCGGACGGCGTCATCGTGAACACAGGCGCGATCGTCGAGCATGACTGTCGGATCGGCGCCCATGCTCACATCGCACCGGGCGCTCGCCTCGCTGGCCTCGTTACCGTGGGCGCCGGCGCCCACATTGGAATCGGCGCTGTCGTGATCGAGGGGGTCCGCATTGGTGCGAGCGCCGTAGTCGGCGCCGGTGCCGTCGTCATTCGGGACGTTGAGGACGGTGCGCTCGTGGGCGGGGTGCCGGCGCGGCCGCTTCGGACGAACGTCGCTCCGGCGAGCTAGACGGCCTCGCCCCAATCCGCCCGGGCCTCGTTGTAGATCTTGCTCGGGCGAAAGAGAACCGGCACCGTCCGTAGGAGTATCCTCGCGTCGAGTATGAGCGAGCGGTGGTCGACGTACCAGACGTCGAGCTCAATCCGCTCTTGCCACGTGAGCTCGTTGCGACCGGAAACCTGCGCCCACCCCGTGATTCCCGGGCGCACCTCGAGTCGCCTCCGTTGAAACGCGGTGTACTGGTCGACCTGGTAACGAAGGGTGGGCCGCGGTCCGACGATGCTCATGTCGCCGAGGAAAACGTTCGCGAGCTGCGGCAGCTCGTCGAGCGACCATCTGCGGATAAACACTCCGACGCGCGTGATGCGCGGATCGCTCTCTGCGACGAGCCACCCAGCGCCCATCGTGTGCGCTTTGTCCACCATCGTCCTGAATTTGAACATCGGGAAGTCGCGGCCGTTCCGGCCGACCCGGGCCTGGCGAAGGATGACGGGGCCCTGCGTTTCGAGCCGGATCGCGACGGCTAGGCCGGCGAGAAGCGGCGCGGTGACGACGAGACCGGCGAAGGACAAGACAAGGTCGATCGCGCGCTTGGTGGAGTCGTAGCCGCTGCTCACTCTTCTCTCCGAGCGGGGCGCCATGCGGCAACGGGGCCGCGTGCGAGCACCCGTACGAGCCCGGCAACGGACGACGCTGTCACGACCGCGTAATACCAGCTCGCCCGTGCGAGCGGGACGCGCCCATGGTCGCGCCGACCCGCGAGCGCAAGCGCGGCAAATCCGAGCTGAGCCGCGAGAAGGGCCCGCGCGGCGGGCTCGCGCCGGGCGAGCGCAGCGGTCGCTCCGAAAAGGACCAGGTGGAGAGGGCCGCTCGAATAACGAAGCAGGCGATGGGAGACGAGCGCGGCATAGAAAAGCGGCGGCTGGCGGCGCGGGTTCAGCATTCCGCCCCGTAGCACTTCCCACCACGCCTGCGAAAACATCCGCACCTTGCGCGGCCACTCCGCCTGGGTCGTCGACATCGCTTGCTCGCAGGCAACGGCAGCAGGCTCGTAAACCGACCGCAGGCCGCGGCGGCGCAGTCGAAAGGGAAGTCCGAGATCGTGGCTGTGCTCGGGTCCAAGCCTGAGGAAAGCGGTGCGGGGAATCGCGTAGATACCGCCGTTCCCCGCCGTGATCGACCCGCAGGCCGATTCCTGCTCTCGGAGCCAAAGCTCGAAGCGCCAGTAGAGACCCTCGAGACTGTCTCCATGTCGCGCCTCGAGCCTGACGCGGCCGCAGACATAGCCGACCTCAGGGTCGGATAGGTCACGCGTCAGGAGGCGAAGAGCGTCAGCCTGCCACAGCGAATTCGCGTCCGAGAAGGCGATCACCTCGCCCTTCGTCGCTTCGACGGCCGCGGTCTGTGCGGCCAGCTTCCCGATCCGAGGGAGGCGGAGAAGCCGGATTCCTTCGCTCTCGAAACGCTCGACGATCGAGTCCGTCCTATCGACCGAACCGTCGGACGCGACGACGATCTCGAGCCGCTCGCGCGGATAGTCGAGCCGAAGCGCGTTCCGTAGCCGCTCCTCGATCACAGCCTCCTCGTTGTGAGCGGCGATTACGAGCGCCACCTCCGGGACAAACTCGCCGCGCCGCGGCGCGTACCGCCGCACGCGCGCGACTGCGGCCGCGGCGAGCGGGTAGCCCGCATGCGTCCAGGCGATGAGCCCGAGTGACCCCCACATCAAGGACCGAAGCATGGTCATGGCTGCACGTGCGCCTCCCGAACGCGCTCAGCGATGTTCGCGGGGCTCGGCGAGGCTCCGCCGGCTCTCCGTGCGTGTGGACGCCGACGTACGCCGCCCCCGGCCCGAACGTTCGTCCACGAGCTCCTCGAAGACCCGCTCCCAGCGGGCGGCGATCACCGCCATGTCATAGTGCATCGACTTCTCGAGCGCCGCCGCTCCGAAGGACGGTCGGCGATCCTCGCCGACCTCGATCATCTCGATGATCGCCGCAGCGAGCCCGTCGATGTCGCCGTCTGGGACGAGGAGGCCGTCCTTGCCATGCGTGATCAGATCGCGCGGACCGTTCGGGCAATCGAAGCTTACGATCGGCAGGCCGCATCGCATCGCCTCGAGCAGGACCATCGGGAAGCCCTCGAACCGCGAACACAGCACGTAGAAGGCTCCTTCGGCCATCTTGCGAGGGAGCTCGTCCGTGTACCCCGCGAGGCGCGCGCTGTCACCGACGCCAGACTCTTCGATCTGATCCTGGAGTCTTCTACGCAGCTTGCCGCCGCCGAAGATCCGCAACTCCCAATCGGGATGTCTGCTCGCGACCTGCGGCCAGGCCGCGATCAGGCGGTCGAATCCTTTCTGAGGAGTGAGGCGACCGGCCGCGACGACGATCCTGCTCGTGTTCGACGAGCGAACGCCGCCGACATCCGGGACACCGTTCGGGATGCAGATCACGCGTCCCCGCGGGCCAAGAACCTCGCGAAAGGCGGTCGCGTCGCCCTCCGTCAACGTCGAATAGATATCGAGCCGCGGGTAGTGGCGCCGGAACGCCGAGCGAAGCTCCTTGCCGTACTTGGTCATGTTCAGGTGCTCTTGGCCGACCCGGATCACGGATGGGCGGGCGAAGCGCGCGATCGCGAGGTTGAGGCCCGCCCGGGTGCCAACGAGGATGCCGTCGTCCACCGACCGGAGGTACGGAAAGAGGCGCAAGTCGGTGAAAAGATTGAAGTTCTTGTACCGGAAGTCGTTGGGATGGATCAACCGGCTCGGCCTTTGCCGCGCCCAGATCTTGATCTTGCCCTTGGTCCGGCCAACGAGACCACGGCGTTTTCGATCGGCACGCTGCGCTCGAGCCGACCGGTCGACGAGTGCTCGCAGGCTCACCCCGGCCGGAACCGGAAAGGCGGGGACGTCGGTGTGCTTCTGCACGCTGACGATCTCCACGTCATGCCGCTCGGCGAGCGCGCCGGCCAAGTTATACGTCGCCTTGATCGTCCCGCCGACACCGTAGGCGTTGGTGATGAGAAAGCGGATCTTCACGTATCTCTCGGTAGCGGATCTCGCGGCCGGCGGCGGCAGCCCGAGGGCCTCTAAGCTCGATTCAGCGCGCGGGACATTCTTCGTCGGACCTTGCCAGCCACGCCTTCACCAAGCCCCCGTGCTGCGGTGAGTTGGGCGACGCGGTGCTTCAGCTCCTTGATCTCCCTTTGATTGGCCTTCGTGAGCGCGAACAGCCGTTGCGACTTCAGAGCCAGATCGCCGATCCGCTCGCCGCGCTCCGCGAGCCGTGCGATTGCACGGATCGCCGAGTCGTCGTACCCGTCGGCGGGCTCGAGCTTGTCGGGTATTACGTTCGCGTAGCCGAACCGATCGAAGTCCTCGCGGTAGACGCTGCCGATCGCATCGACGACGTCCGGCGAAAACATCGATCGAAGCGGGCGCAGAGGCGTCTCGTTGCTCGCCGGGAGCGTTGGTGTGCCTCGCCAGCCCTGGGCGGACAAGTGCGCCGCAAGGTGCTCGAGAAACTGCGGGATCTCCGCCGTGTCGTAGATCTGCGTGTAGGGGCTTCGGTCGGGCGCGATGAGCCCCGTCTGTGGGTAGAAGTGGCGATCGCGCATGACGAGCTCGCTCGGATTCTTTGCCATCGAGCGCGCGAACCGCTGGAAATCTTCGACGACGTCCCGCGTCGTCCGAGGCAACCGCGGGAACCACGGCGCGTCGCCGAACCGTTCGACCCACTTCGGCTCCCGCAGCAGAAACTTCGATTGCCACGCCGACCAGAGCCGCACCGAGGGATGCCGAGTCAACGCGAACACAAACCACCCCTCGTCGGGCGATATCGCGGCAAGCTCCTCGTCGGGAAGCTGGTGCAGCATCGGCGTGTGCTGCCACCTCCGACGGCGGTGGATCGTCATGTCCCGGCCGACCTCCCGCGTCAGCGCCCCATGGAAGCGTGCAGGATCCTCCCCCTGGAGATCGGCGATCAGCCATTTGATGCTCGTGCACGCTGCCTTCGGCACGGAGACGTACACGACCTTCCACCGAGGAAGAACGTAGGTCGCGCTCCTGTGCGGCGGAAGTTCGCTTCGATGCATTCGCGGAAAAACCTACCCGATAGGCGCCGCAATCCGTGCTCCGAGCGGCGCCGGCGCGAAACGCGCAGCCCCGCGC
>JACCYG010000081.1 GCA_013696595.1 Actinomycetota bacterium
GTAATTAGCGCTTGTAACTGACAAACTGAATTACGCCTGGCGACGCGCTAGCACTGCGGCGACCGTCGCCCCGAAAACGATGTGATCGGCGAGCTGCGGGACGAGCGGCAGCGCGCGGATCCGCGGAAAGCGACGTCCGATCACGCCCAGATCGAGCGCGGCGATCGCGAGGCCCGCGGCGGCCCCGGACGCGACGCTCGGCCGGCGGGGAAGCACGCGGGCGAGCACGAGCCCCCACCCGAGCGAGATGGAGAGATGGACCGGCGCCGCGGCGAGAAAGAGGTGCAGACGGCGAGTCTCGTTCGGCAGCAGGATGGACCCGGCGGCCAGCGTGGCCTCGAGCGGGTCGCGTCCGGCGGCGAGCGCATGGACGGTCGACGGGAGGCCGCTGACGATTGCGGCCACCGCGCCCGCAGCGAGCCCGTCGTGCGTCCGACTCACTCAGCGACCTGGCGAGAGAGCGTCTCGATCAGTCCGAGCCTTCCCGGTGAGGAGGACCGGGTCTGATCGCGCTGGACGTCGGCTCGTCCTCGAGATTGAGCACGCGCATCCCGTGGACGTAGACGATGCTCCCTCCGATCCAGCCGCCGACGGTGAGGAGCGCAAAGCCGATCAGCGTGAGGAGAAGCGAGCCGCCCGAGACGTCGCCTGCCGTGTAGTCGTCATGTCCGAAGATGGCGGCGAGCCCGAAGACCGCGCTCGACGAGACCATGACGATCCAGTGGAGCGTCGCCGTCTTCCAGAGCGGCGTCCACCGGGTGATCTCGAACCAGTCGGCGATTCCGGTGATCGCCGTCGGGGCGTTCACGACGAGGCCGACGATCAGGGCGAGCCACCAGCCGGTCGCCATGTTCTCTTCCGCGATCCCGAACGCCGCCAGCACGGCAAGAATTGACGCGAGCGAATACATGCCGATGGTCGCATCCGTGAGCGGCGCATGGGTCGGATGGCCCGGAAATCCCTTGATCAGATAGCTCGGCTTCATCGCTTCGCCTCCTTCCTCCTCCCATCCCGTGCGAGAGGCTCGAGCGGCCAGACGAGGACGTCCACAGCAAGGACGATTATCCCCGTACCGAGAATCGGCAATACTCGCCGTCGTGTCGAACCGCCGCTCGCTCGAGCTCTGGCACCACCGCGAGACAGGTGAGCTCTACATCGTCGAGGTGGACGACGACCGCGTTCTTGCAGTCAACGGACCCGTGACGGAGGACCAGATACGGGAGGACGCCCTCGCGTACAAGCAGGCGGCGCAGGGCCGCACGCCCGCCTACGACGAGCAAACGGCCGACGTCGAGCGTCGCCGGGCCGAGTTCGACCGAGAGCGTCTCGAACCGCCCGGTTGACGGCCCCTACAATGCGCGGCCATGCGCGCCGTCCGCTGCTGGTGCGATGAGCTCGTCGCCGCCGAGAACGACCAGAGGCTCGTCGAGGTCCTGCGCGACCACGTGTCGGAAGCGCATCCAGACGAGGGACGGACCGATGACGATCTCCGCGAGCGCGTCGCGGCCGAGGCCGAGGAGCCGGAAGAGAAGCCGCCCTGGGCGTACTAGCGGGCGCCGGGTCCTAGACGTTCAGCGCTTCGTTGACGATCCGGTCTTGCTCGACGAGGTGCGCCGTCGGGTAGCCCTCGCTCGGGCTCGCGCGCCACGGCCGGCCGCAGTACCGAAGGTCGACCTCGGCGGGCAGGCCTTCCTCGAGCCGGTGGCGGATCGCGCGCCAGGCGCCCATGTTCTGTGGCTCCTCCTGAGTCCAGACGACCTCGACGAGATTCGGATAGCGCGCGAGCAGCTCGTCGTAGGCGGCGACCGGGAACGGATAGAGCTGCTCGAGCCGCGCGACGGCGACATTCTCCGTCTCGCTCCGCGTCTCGTGGCCCACGATGTCGTAATAGACCTTTCCGGTGCAGAGGACGAGCCGCTCGGTGCGCATGCGGGCGTCGTCGTCGAGGGTGGGGTCGTCGAGAAGAGCCTGGAAGCGGCCGTCCGTGAAATCGACCAGCGTCGACGTCGCCTGTTTGAGGCGAAGCAGGCTCTTCGGCGTGAGAAGCACGAGCGGCCGAGCCTTGGGGTGCGTCGCCTGGCGGCGGAGAACGTGGAAGTACTGCGCCGCAGTCGTGCAGTCGACGATCCGGATGTTCTCCTGTGCCGCCATCTGCATGAAGCGCTCGACGCGCGCGCTCGAGTGCTCCGGCCCGTTGCCCTCGTAGCCGTGGGGGAGCAGGAGTGTGAGGCGTGAAGTCTGGGCCCACTTCGAGAGACTCGAGACGATGAACTGGTCGACGATCACCTGCGCGCTGTTCACGAAGTCGCCGAATTGCGCCTCCCAGAGCACGAGGTCATTCCGGCTGGCGACCGCGTAGCCGTACTCGAAACCGAGCGTGCCGATCTCGGAGAGCGGCGAGTTGTAGATCTGGATCGGAGCCTCGGCACCGGGAAGGTGCTGGATCGGAGCCCACGTCTTTCCCGTCTTCACGTCGTGGAGGACGAGATGCCGGTGCGCGAACGTTCCGCGCTCGGTGTCCTGCCCCGTGAGGCGGACGGCGACGCCTTCCGTAACGAGCGTCCCGAACGCGAAGGCCTCGGCCTGGGCCCAGTCGATGCCGCCGTCGGCGTCGAGCGTCTTGAGGCGCCGCTCGAGCTGCTTCATGAGCTTCGGGTGGGGAGTGAAGCCGTCGGGGACGGCGAGGAGCTGGCGATTTAACTCCTCGAGCCGCTCGGCCGGAACGGCGGTGTCGGGCTCCTGGACGCCGACGCGGCCCGGCTTTCGCTCTTCCCGCGGCGCGCCGCCGGCTTCGAGTGAAGCTTTGAGCGCCTCGTGGGCGCCCCGCATCGCCTCCTGCGCTGCGGCGGCGAGCTTCTCAGCCTCCTCTTCGGGGACGACTCCGCGCTCGGCGAGGATCGCCGCGTATTGCTCGCGCACGGTCGGGTGGTTCTCGATCCTCGCGTACATGAGCGGCTGCGTGTACGCGGGCTCGTCTCCCTCATTGTGGCCGAAGCGCCGGTAGCCGACGAGATCGACGATCACGTCCTGGGCAAACCGCGCGCGGTACGCCATCGCGAGCCGGATCGACGCGACCGCCGCCTCGGCGTCGTCGGCGTTCACGTGGACGATCGGCGCGTCGTAGCCCTTGGCGACGTCGCTCGAGTACCGCGTCGAGCGCCCCTCCGACGGGTCGGTGGTGAAACCGACCTGGTTGTTGGCGATGATGTGCAGCGTCCCGCCCGTGGAGTAGCCGTCGAGCGCCTGGAGATTGAGGGTCTCCGCGACCACGCCCTGTCCCGGGAAAGCCGCGTCGCCGTGGATCAGGATCGCCATTGCGAGGCGCGGGTCGTGGCTGCCTCCCGGATTTCCGTGATCCGTCTGGAGCGAGCGCGTGGTGCCCTCGACCACCGGGTCGACGTACTCGAGATGGCTCGGGTTCGAGGCGAGGCGGACCTGGACGTCCCCGGCCGAGGTTTTCCGCATGCCCTCCGATCCATAGTGGTACTTGACGTCGCCGGTGCCGCCTTCCGGGTCGTGCGTGACCGCCTCGAACTGCCGTTCGCCCTCGAACTCACGCAGGATGACGTCGTAGGGTCGGCCGATCGTGTGCGCGATCACGTTCAGCCTTCCGCGGTGGGCCATCCCGATCACGACGTTCTGGGCTCCTCCGGCGGCGCCGAGCTCGATCGCCTCGTCGAGCATCGGCACCATGGCGTCGAGGCCCTCGATGGAGAACTGCTTCTGGCCGAGGAAGGCGCGGTGCAGGTAGCGCTCGAAGCCCTCGACCTCCGAGAGGCGGCCTAGCAGCGCTTTTTGCGCGTCCAGCTCGAGCGGCCGGCGGTGCGCGCCCGACTCGATCGTCCGCCGCAGCCACACGCGCTCCTCGTGGTCGGAGATGTGCTCGATCTCGTATGCCAGCGTCCCGCAGTACGTCTCGCGGAGGCGCGGGAGCGCTTCGGCGAGCGTCTCGCCTTCGACGTAGAGACGAAGGAGGCTTGCCGGGATGCGCGCCTGGAGCTCCGGAGTCAACTTCGGCTGGAGCCTCTCCGGTTCGAGCGCGGGGTCGCCGATCGGCTCGCTTCCGAGCGGATCGAGCCGAGCCGCGAGATGGCCGTGCATGCGATGGGCCTTGACGAGCGCCATCGCGGCGGCGACGCCGCCGAGGAGCTCCGGATCGGTTCGAGCGGCCTCCGGCGCGGCCGGGGCGTAGGCGGCGCCGTTCCCGCCGATGCCTTCGGGCGAAAGCTCGCGCAGGCGCTCGACGATCGGCATGCCTTCGAAGAAACCGGCGGGGGCCGACTCGAAGACCGCCCGCCAGGCGGGGTCGACGGAATCGGGCGCAGTCAGATACTGGAGGAAAAGCTCCTGAACGAAGCCGGAGTTCAGGTCTTCGAGCTGTGTGAAATCCACCCCTTCGGAGCATAGCGACTGTCGTTTTCGTCACTAGCGCCTACGGGTAGACGTCGACCGTGGGTCACGATGACGAGAGCCCCGCACAGCCTGAGCCCACGCAGCCGGAAGAGCCCCAGACGTCGGTCCACGCGCAGACCGTCGGCCCGAAGCCCGCGACGAGCAACGAGCCGGACGAGGCCGCCGACCGGACGCTTGAGGAGGAGTCGCGCTGACGAGGGCAGAGCGAGCAGGAAGGCGAAGCGACTGAGGAGCGCCGCGACGAGAAGTAGTCACGCGGCGTGCGGGCCCGGCTACTCGAGGTCGAGGAGCTTCTCGTACGCGGGTAGCGTCAGGAACTCGACGAAGTCCTCGCTGAGCGCCACCTGCTCGAAGAGACGCCGCGACTCCTCCGGGCGGCCCTCCGCGTAGAACCATTCGTCGTTTCCGACCTCGCTGCGGATCCGCTCGAGCTCCTCGTCCTCCGCCCAGCGGACGAGATCGGCCGTCACGGCACGCCCGTCCGATAGCTCGACACCGTGGCGCACCCACTGCCAGACCTGGGAGCGCGCGATCTCCGACGTCGCCGCGTCCTCCATGAGCCCGTAGATCCCGGCCGCGCCGTTCCCGCGAAGCCACGACGAGATGTACTGGATCCCGACGTTGACGTCGTTTCGGAGGCCCTCCTCGGTGACCTCGCCCGGAGTCGAAGCGACGTCGAGAAGCTCGCCCGCACTCACCGACACCTCCTCGCGCAGCCGCTCGACCTGGTTGGGCCGCTCCCCGAGCACGGCGTCGAACTCTTCCGTCGCCGCAGGAACCGCGTCCGGATGGGCAACCCACGTGCCGTCGAACCCGTCTGTCGCCTCGCGGCGCTTGTCCTCTCGCACCTTCGCGAGCGCCTTCTCGTTCGCCTCGGGATCCTTCCGGCTGGGGATCACGGCCGCCATCCCGCCCATCGCGTGTGCACCGCGGCGGTGGCACGTCTTCACGAGGAGCTCGGTGTACGCGCGCATGAAGGGCACCGTCATCGTCACCGAGTTTCGGTCGGGGAGGGCGAACTCTGGCCGCTCGCGGAACGTCTTGATGAGACTGAACATGTAGTCCCAGCGGCCTGCGTTCAGGCCGGCGGAGTGGTCGCGGAGCTCGTACAGGATCTCCTCCATCTCGAACGCAGCCCAGATCGTCTCGATGAGGACGGTCGCCTTGATCGTCCCGCGCGGGATCCCGAGCGTGTCCTGCGCGTACTCGAAGACCGAGTTCCAGAGGCGCGCCTCGAGGTGGCCCTGAAGCTTGGGAAGGTAGAAGTACGGACCGCTCCCCTTATCGAGCAGGCGCCGCGCGTTGTGGAAGAAGAAGAGGCCGAAGTCGAAGAGGCTCCCCGACATCGGCGCGCCGTCCACGACGACGTGCTTCTCGGGGAGATGCCAGCCGCGCGGGCGGACGAGGAGCGTCGCGACCTCCTCGTTCAGGCGGTATTCCTTGCTCGTCTTCGGATCGGTGAACTCGATCCTGCGCTCGATCGCGTCGACCAGGTTGACGTGGCCGCCGACCTGGTTCTCCCACGTCGGCGAGTTCGCGTCCTCGAAGTCGGCCATGAAGCCGCGGGCGCCCGAGTTCAGAGCGTTGATGACCATCTTCCGGTCGGTCGGGCCGGTGATCTCGACGCGGCGGTTTTGGAGGTCGTCCGGGACGGGTGCGACCCGCCAGTCGCCCTCGTGCACCTGACGCGTCTCGGCGAGGAAATCGATCGACCCGCCCGCGTCGATCTCGGCCTGGCGCTCGGCGCGCCGCTCGAGCAGATCTTCGCGTACGGGATTGAACTCGCGCTGCAACGCCGCGACGAACTCAATCGCCTCGGGGGTCAGGATCTCCGCGAAGCGCCCTTCGACCGGACCGCGGACGTCGACGCCTGCGAGCGCTGCCTTCATGGTGTCCTTCCGTTGATCGACATGCGGACGAGCTCCATCGGGTGGTAGACAGGAAGGGGCTTGCCCATCTCTTCCAGGTACGTCGAGATCTGAAGCGTGCAGCCCGGGTTCCCGGCCGCGATCGCCTCGGCGCCCGTCTCGAGCAGGTTCTTGGCCTTGCGCCGGCCGAGCTCGGCGCCCGCCTCGGGCTGGAGGAGGTTGTAGACGCCCGCCGAGCCGCAGCAGATCTCCCACTCGGGCGGCTCGACGACCTCGAGGCCGGGTATCGCTCCGAGGAGCGCGCGCGGTTGCGCCCGCACGCCAAGGGCATGCGCGAGGTGGCACGCGTCGTGGTAGGCGACCTTCATCGGCACCGGCCGCCTGGGCGCGACCGCACCGAGCTCGTCCACGAGCTGGGACACATCTCGGACCTTCTCGGAGAAGGAGCGTGCGCGGGCGGCCCACTCGGGGTCGTCGGCGAGGAGGTGGCCGTAGTCGCGCATCGACGAGCCGCAACCGGCTGCGTTGACGGCGACGTACTCGCATTCCTCGAACGCTGCGATCAGTTCCTTCGCGAGCGCGAGCGCCTCGGGCTCGCAGCCGGAATGGAGGAAGAGCGCACCGCAGCAGCGCGGCAGACGGGGCGAGTAGACGTCGAGGCCTTCGGCCGCCAGCACCTCGACGGTGGCCACGTTGACGTCGTGAAAGAAGATTCGCTGGACGCAGCCCTGGAGGAACCCGATGCTCGCCCGTTTCTTCCCGCGCGCGCGCACGCGCGTGCTGAGGACCTGCCCCATCGCCCGAAGCGGCACGTCCGGGCTCAGGCGCATGAGCGCGCCCGCCTGCGAACCGTCCCCGAGCCGGCGGGCGAGCGCACGTGCCCCGAGCGCGCGCGAGGCGGCCAGGAGCGGGACGAGCGCACGCAGACGGCCCGGGTGCGTGAACGTCTCGAAGACGAGCCGGCGGAACAGCCGCTCGCGCGCGGAGCGGTCGTAGTTTCGCTCGACCTGGGGGCGAGTCGCTTCGATCAAGCGGTCGTACTGGACGCCTGACGGGCACGCGGTGACGCACGCCATGCAGCCGAGGCAGCGGTCCCAGTGGGTCACCATCGCAGGCGAGAGCTCGGCCGCGTCCTCGACTCCAGCCTTCATGAGGACGATCCGGCCGCGCGGAGAATCCATCTCCTCGCCCCAGAGCGTGTAGGTCGGACAGGTCGGCAAGCAAAAGCCGCAGTGCACGCAGTCCTCGATCAGCTCGAGGCTGGGTGGGCGATGAGCGTCGAAGGCGGTTGCCACTCAGATCCCGCCCACGAAGATCCCGGGCGCACATGCCCCGGAAGGATCGAACCGCTCTTTGACCCGTCGCATGAGCTGGACGAGCGCCTCGTCCGTCGGGCCCCAAACGTCGACGCGGTCGCGGACGTCCGAAGGCGCGTCGAGCACGACGCACGGCGCGGGCGCGAGCTCACGCCGGACCTGCTCGACCGCCGCCGCAAGGTCGTCCGCGTTCCGGGCCGGCAGCGCGATCCACGAGACGCCGAGGCCGGCCCGGCCGATGACGGACGCGTCGAGGCGGTCGGCCGCACGAAGGACGCGCTCGAGCTCGGACGGCAGACCGGAGACTCGAAGGACGACGCCTTCGACCGACCGCTGCCGCGCCCGCTGCCCCGACCAGAGGTCTTCGTCGTCGGCGCGGACTTCCGTCTCGACGCCTGACTCGCCGAGAGCACGGGCGAAGGCCGCCGCCTGGGTCTCGGCGGAGACGCCGCCGAAGCGGAGGAGAACGCGCCCGCCTCCGTTCTCCCAGAAGAGGTCGAGCGACTCGAGCTCGAGCGGCGCGTGGGCAGCCCGCGCGGCGGCCGCGGCGACGGCGGCTGGATCCTCCGACGAGCCGATGAGCGTCGCCGTAGCGCGCGGGAGCGGATGCAGGCGAACGACCACCCGAAGGATGATCCCGAGGGTGCCGAAGGAGCCGGCGAAGAGCTTGGCGAGGTCGTAGCCGGCGACGTTCTTGATCACCTTCCCACCCGACGTCGCGATCGTTCCGTCCGCGAGCGCCACGGTGATGCCGAGCAGAAGATCGCGGGGGGCACCGTACCGGTGCTGGAGGGGGCCGACGTCGCCCGTCGCCACGACCCCGCCGATCGTCGCCGCACCGCCGTTGCCAAGCGGCGGGTCGAGCGCAAGCATCTGGCCCGCCGCTGCGAATGCAGCCTGCGCGTCGCCGAAGGGTACGCCCGCTTCGACGATCGCGGTCAGGTCGCCGGAGTTGTGTTCGACGATCCGAGCGAGACCGCTCGTCGAGATCTCGATGCCCGCGTCGGTAACGGCGGCGCCCCAGTCGTACTTGGTTCCTCCTCCGCGTGCGCGGACGGTCCGACCATCGGCTGCGCGCAGCACGTCGGCGACCTCGTCGAACGACGTGGGCTTCTCGGCCCGTGAGACCACCGCGCTCAAAACCGCTCCGCGACGCCCGCTGCCTCGAGCGGATGCTGCCGGTACGGCCCCGGCACCTCACCGCACAGGCGCGGCGTCGGCATCACCTTGCCGGGATTGGCGAGCTGCTGGGGATCGAAGGCGCAGCGCAGCCGCTGGAACGCACCGAGGTCGTCCTCGGAGAACATGCGCGGCATGTAGCGCTTCTTGTCGACGCCGACGCCGTGCTCGCCCGTGATCGAGCCGCCGGCCTCGACGCACGCGAGGACGATCTCGCCCGCCAGCTTCTCTGCCTGCTCGGCCTCGCCCGGCTTGCGCGCGTCGTAGGCGACGAGGGGATGGAGGTTTCCGTCGCCTGCGTGGAAGACGTTGGCGACGAGGAAGCCGTACTCGGCCGCGAGCTCGTCGATCCGGCCGAGCACCTCGGCGAGCCGAGTGCGCGGGATGACGCTGTCCTGGACGTAGTAGTAAGGCGAGATGCGCCCCATCGCGGCGAAGGCCGCCTTGCGGGCCTTCCAGATGAGCTGGCGCTCCGTCTCGTCCTGCGCCACCCGTATCCCGGACGCGCCGTTCCGCTCGCAGATCGCCCTGACCTCCGAGAAACGCGCTTCGCACTCGGCGGTAGGGCCGTCGAGCTCGACGATGAGGGCCGCGCCGACGTCGAGCGGATAGCCAGCGTG
>JACCYG010000122.1 GCA_013696595.1 Actinomycetota bacterium
AACCTGGTTTCCCCCACGTTCTTTGGTACCCTTGACCAAGGTTTGGAGTGGGCGTCGCCCACCCCAGCCTTTTCTTGCGTGTAGGGGCGGGTCATGACCCGCCCGGGTGGTGAAAGAAAGTAGGGAGAACGCTCAGTGCCAACGGTCAATCAGCTCGTCCGCAAGGGCCGTCAGGTTCCGCGGTCGAAGACGAAGACGCCGGCCCTTCGCGGGGCACCGCAGAAGCGGGGCGTCTGCACGCGCGTCTACACGGCGACCCCGAAGAAACCGAACTCCGCGCTTCGCAAGGTCGCGCGCGTGCGTCTGACCAACGGTATGGAAGTCACCTCGTACATCCCTGGCGAGGGACACAACCTGCAGGAGCACTCGGTCGTCCTGATCCGCGGCGGCCGCGTCAAGGACATGCCGGGTATCCGCTACAAGGTGATCCGCGCAGCGCTCGACACCGCCGGTGTCTCGGAGCGCAGGCAGGGCCGTTCTAAGTACGGCGCCAAGAAGGTCGGGTAACTGAATTGCCCCGCCGCGCCGAAGTCCCCGTCCGCAAGCTCGAGGCCGACCCGGTCTACAACTCGCAGCTCGTGTCCCAGGTCGTGAACAAGATCATGGCCCGCGGGAAGAAGTCGGTCGCCGAGCAGATCGTGTACTCGGCGCTCGACCGCGTCGGTGAGAAGACCGGGAAGCCGCCCGTCGAAGTTCTCGAGCAGGCCGTGAAGAGTGTGACGCCCGTCCTCGAGGTTCGCTCTCGCCGCGTCGGTGGCGCGAACTACCAGGTGCCCGTCGAGGTGCCGCAGCGCCGCGCGCGCACGCTCGCCGTCCGCTGGATCGTGACCTACGCGCGGGACCGGCGCGAGAAGCACATGGACGAGAAGCTTGCGAACGAGATCCTCGACGCCTTGAACCAGCAGGGCGGCGCGTTCAAGCGCAAGGACGACCTCTACCGGATGGCGCAGGCCAACAAAGCCTTCGCCCATTACCGCTGGTAGCACTCATGGCTGAACAAGTGATCACACCCACGCGTGGAAACGTCGGGCTCGAGAAGGTCCGGAACATCGGGATCATGGCCCACATCGACGCGGGGAAGACGACGACGACCGAGCGAATCCTCTACTACACCGGCCGCACTCACAAGATGGGCGAGGTCCACGAGGGCGCTGCCGTCATGGACTGGATGGCCCAGGAGCAGGAGCGCGGGATCACGATCACGTCTGCTGCGACAACGGCCTTCTGGCGCGATTTTCGTATCAACATTATCGATAAGCCCGGACACGTGGACTTTACGGTCGAAGTCGAGCGAAGCCTGCGCGTTCTTGACGGCGCGATCGCCGTCTTCGACTCCGTCGCAGGCGTCGAGCCGCAGTCGGAGACCGTCTGGCGGCAGGCCGACCGCTACCGCGTGCCGCGGATCGCCTTCATCAACAAGATGGATCGCACGGGCGCCGATTTCTTCGGCTCCGTCCAGTCGATGGTCGACCGTCTCGGTGCCCGGCCCGTCCCGATCCAGCTTCCGATCGGCCAGGAGGAGCACTTCCGCGGCGTCGTCGACATCGTCGAGATGCGCGCCGTCGTCTGGGGCGACGACCTCGGCATGGACATGCAGACGGTCGAGGTCCCCGAGGAGCTCCGCGAGCAGGCCGGCGAGTACCACCATCAGCTGATCGACGCGGTCGCGGACCACGACGACGAGCTGATGGAGACTTACCTCGAGGACGAGGAGAAGGTCACGTCGGACATGCTGAAGCGCGCGCTTCGCGCGGCCACGTTGGACGCCACGATCACTCCTGTTCTCGCCGGCTCCGCCTTCAAGAACAAGGGCGTGCAGCCGCTCCTCGACGCCGTCATCGACTACCTGCCGAGCCCGCTCGACGTCCCTCCGATCCACGGTCTCGATCCGCGCACCCAGAAGGAGCTGTCGCGGCGCCCGGCCGAGGACGAACCGTTCTCCGCGCTCGCGTTCAAGGTTATGAGCGACCCCTACGTCGGCAAGCTGACGTACTTCCGCGTCTACTCCGGAAAGGTCAAGGCCGGGGATCGCATCCTGAACGTGACGAACGGGAAGACCGAGCGGATCAGCCGGCTCCTCCAGATGCACGCGAACCACCGCGAGGAGCGCGAGGGCATCGGCGCGGGCGAGATCGTCGCCGCCGTCGGTCTCAAGCAGACGACGACGGGCGACACGCTCGCCATCGATACCGCTCCGATCCTGCTCGAGTCGATGGAGTTCCCCGACCCCGTCATCTCGGTCGCGATCGAACCGAAGACGAAAGCCGACCAGGACAAGCTCTCACAGGGCCTGCAGCGGCTCGCGGAGGAGGACCCGACGTTCCGTGTCCGCTCCGACGAGGAGACGGGCCAGACCTTGATCGCCGGAATGGGCGAGCTCCACCTCGAGATCATCGTCGACCGGCTGCTGCGCGAGTTCAACGTCGACGCGAACGTCGGTCGCCCGCAGGTCGCGTACCGCGAGACGATCGGCAAGCGCGTCGACAAGATCGAAGGCCGGTTCGTCCGCCAGACCGGTGGCCGCGGCCAGTACGGCCACGCCGTCATCCACATGGAGCCGTCCGAGCCGGGCGAGGGCTACGAGTTCATCGACAAGATCGTCGGCGGCAAGATCCCGCGTGAGTACGTCTCATCCGTCGACCTGGGGATCCAGGAGGCGATGGAATCGGGCATCCTCGCCGGCTACCCCGTCGTCGACATCCGCGTCGAGCTCGTCGACGGCTCCTATCACGACGTGGACTCGAGCGAGATGGCGTTCAAGATCGCAGGCTCGATGGCCTTCAAGAACGCGATGCAGCGGGCGAAGCCGAAGCTGCTCGAGCCCGTGATGGCCGTCGAGGTGGTCACGCCCGAGGAGTACCTCGGCGACGTGATGGGGGATCTGAACTCCCGCCGCGGCCACGTGGAAGGCCTGGAGCCCCGAGGCAATGCGCAAGCGATTCGCGCCCGCGTCCCGCTTGCGACCATGTTCGGTTACGCGACCGACGTGCGGTCCATGACGCAGGGTCGCGCCACGTTCACCATGCAGTTCGACCGCTACGAAGAGGCGCCGCAGTCGATCGCGGGCGAGGTCGTCGCCGCGGCGCAGGGCTCGTAAAGGAGAAACCCGGAGGAGATATGGCTAAGCAGAAGTTCGAACGCACGAAGCCGCACCTGAACGTCGGCACGATCGGTCACATCGACCACGGCAAGACGACGCTGACGGCGGCGATCACGAAGGTCCTCGCCGAGAAGGGCACGAACACGGCCGTTCGCGACTTCGCGTCGATCGACAACGCGCCGGAGGAGAAGGCGCGCGGCATCACCATCAACACGTCGCACGTCGAGTACGAGACCGAGAATCGCCACTACGCACA
>JACCYG010000349.1 GCA_013696595.1 Actinomycetota bacterium
GCGAGCCGGCCCACGCCCTCAGCGCGTGACGCGCACCTGGGCGGAGTTCCTCGGCGAAGAGGCTGAGGCCACGTTCGAGGAGGATGAGCGCGGCCGCGGGTGGTTCGGTCGTCTGCGCGAGTCGCTCGCAGGCAGTCGCCGCGCCCTCACGAGCGAGCTTTCGGTCGCATTTGACCCCGCCGACGAGGAGTCCTGGGAGCGGATCGAGGAGGCGTTGATCCAGGCCGATTGCGGCGTCCCGGCGACGGTCGAGATCGTGCGGCGGCTGGAAGCGCGGACTCCGGCGACCCAGCAGGAGCTCCTTCTCGGCCTCGAGGAGGTGATCGCGGAGCTCGTGGCGCCTGCGGGCGCGGTGCGCCTCCGCCTCGATGGATCGCCCAGCGTGATCCTCGTCGTCGGCGTGAACGGAACCGGGAAGACGACGACGATCGGGAAGCTCGCGAGCCGGCTCCACGACTCGGGCCGCTCCGTGCTCCTGGCCGCGGCGGACACATTCCGCGCGGCCGCGGAGGAACAGCTCGAGATCTGGGCGAAGCGAGCCGAGGCGGACTTCGTCGGCTCGGAGCGCGGAGGCGACCCGGCCGCCGTGGCGTTCGACGCGATCGACGCCGCCGAGTCGCGCACGCGGGACGTCGTGATCGTCGACACAGCCGGGAGACTTCACACGCAGACGAATTTGATGGAAGAGTTGGCCAAGATCCGCCGTGTGATCGCGCAGCGCCTCGACGGCGCTCCTCACGAGACGTTGCTCGTGGTAGACGCGACGACGGGCCAGAACGGCCTCCAGCAGGCGCGCCTCTTCGGCGCCGCGGTCGAGGTGACCGGCGTGGCGCTCACGAAGCTCGACGGCTCGGCCAAGGGCGGTATTGCGGTCGCGATTGCGCACGAGCTCGCGTTGCCGGTGAAGCTCATCGGCGTGGGGGAGTCGCTCGACGACCTCCAGCCCTTCGATGCGCGCGACTTCGCGCGGGCGCTCGTCTCAGAGTAGGCAGACGCACGTGGGAGTTTCGGCACGGAGCGTGCGGCACACGCGCATCGTCCGCGTTCGGTTTCCCGCGCGCGCGAGTAGCCGTTGGCGCGGTAACGTGCCGCGGTCGTGGCCGATCCTGTCTTCCTCATCACCGGCGCGTCGAGCGGGATCGGCGAGGCGACCGCTCGCCGCGCGGCCGAGGCCGGATTTCGGCTCGTGCTCGCCGCCCGTCGCGAAGAGAAGCTCCAAAAACTCGCCGAGAAGCTCGGCGGCTCGGACTGCGCGCTCGCCGTGCGCTGCGACGTCACCGAGTGGCCCGATCAGGAACGCATGGTCGCCGAAACGCTCGAGGCATTCGGTCGCCTGGACGTCGCTTTCGCGAATGCGGGCTTTGGCGCGGCGCGAAGCTTCCTCGACTCGACGCCGGAGCATTGGCGCGACATGGTGCTCACGAACGTCTACGGCGCCGCGCTCACGATCCGGGCGACCTTGCCTGCGCTCAAGGAGTCGCGCGGCCATCTCCTCCTCACGGGTTCGGTCGCCGGTCGCCGCGCGCTACCGGGCTCCCTCTACTCGTGCACGAAGTTCGCCGTGACCGCGATGGGAGAGGCTGCGCGGCTCGAGCTCGACGGCACCGGCGTCCGGGTCACGCTCATCGAGCCGGGAATGGTCGACACCCCCTTCTTCGACAACCCGGTCAGCGACGCTCTCGATTCAGACGACATCGCCCGCGCAGTCATGTACGCGGTCAGCCAGCCCGAGCACGTCGACGTGAACGAGATCCTCGTCCGCCCGACGGCTCAGTCCAACTAGCTCTGAGGACCCCTCTACCGCTCGACGCCGAAGGCGATGTCGACGGTCGTCCGGTACTCCGTGATCTTGTCGCCGTCGACCTGCGCGCTCATCGTGACGACGTCGACGCCGGTGATCCCACGCACGGTCTTCGACGCCTCGGTGACGGCCTGCTGAGCTGCCTGCGCGAACGATTCGGGCGAGGAACCGATGACGCGAATGACCTTGGCGATGGCTGCCATGTGGCTCTCTCCTTGGATCGGGTGCGTAAAAGGGCGCGGCTAGACTAACCGCAAAGCCCATGTTTGACACGCTTTCCGACAAACTGCAGGCAACTCTCGGGGATCTGCGCGGCCGCGGCCGCCTCTCCGAGGAGGACCTCTCCCGCGCCGCGCGCGAGATCCGCCTTGCCCTCCTCGAGGCCGACGTCAACTTCAAGGTCGTGAAGGAGTTCGTCGCGAAAGTCAAGGTGCGCGCGGTCGGAGCGGACGTGACGAGGAGCCTCACCCCCGGCCAGCAGGTGGTGAAGATTATCCACGAGGAGCTGACCGCGCTCATGGGGACGGGCGGCTCGAAGCTCGCCTTCGCGGGCCGGCCGCCGACCGTCGTCCTCCTCGCCGGCCTTCAGGGCTCGGGCAAGACGACCGCGGCCGCGAAGCTTGCGCTCCTCCTCCGCAAGGAGGGAAAGGCGCCCGCGCTCGTGGCCGCCGACCTGCAGCGGCCCGCCGCGATCGACCAGCTCGAGCAACTCGGGAAGCAGATTCAGATTCCGGTGTACGTCCAGCGCGACACGAAAGACGCGGTGGCCGTCGCGCGCTATGGCCTCGAGCAGGCGCAGGCGCAAGGCCGCGACACGATCATCGTCGACACGGCCGGCCGGCTCCACGTCGACGAGGAGCTGATGGACGAGCTCGCCGCGATTCGCAAAGAGGTGAAGCCGCACAACGTGCTGCTCGTGCTCGACGCGATGACGGGCCAGGATGCGGTCTCGGTCGCCGAGGCCTTCGCCGAGCGCGTGGCTTTCGACGGTGTCGTCCTCACGAAGCTCGACGGTGACGCGCGCGGCGGCGCAGCGCTCTCGGTGAAGGCCGTAACCGGAAAGCCGGTGAAGCTCGCATCGACGGGCGAGAAGCTCGACGAGCTCGAGTACTTCCACCCGGACCGGATGGCTTCGCGGATCCTCGGGATGGGCGATGTCCTCACGTTGATCGAGCGCGCCGAGGCTGCAGCAGAAGAAGACGAGCAACAGGCGATGGAGAAACGGCTGCGCGCCGGCCAGTTCACCTTCGACGATTTCCTCCAGGCGCAGCGGATGATGCGCAAGATGGGACCGCTCTCGAACGTGATCTCGATGATCCCCGGCCTCGGCAAGCAGATGCGGGGGGTGACCGTCGACGACCGAGAGCTCGCGCGCGTGGAGGCGATCGTCCTCTCCATGACCGCGGACGAGCGGCGCCGGCCCGAGATCATCAACGGCTCGCGCCGCGCCCGCATCGCGCGCGGGAGCGGGACTTCGGTGCAGCAGGTGAACCAGCTGCTCCAGGCGCGCAAGCAGATGCAGAAGATGATGAAGCAGCTCGGACAGGGCAAGATGCCCAACCTGCAATCGATCGTCGCTCAACAACGACGCTAAGGAGACAGAGTGTCCACACGAATCAGGCTGGCGCGAGTCGGCTCGAAGAAGAACCCGATCTACCGGGTCGTCGTCGCCGACCAGCGCTCGCCGCGGGACGGCAAGTTCATCGAGATCGTTGGGCGTTACAACCCGCAGACCGATCCTTCGACGATCGACCTCGACGAGGACAAGATCCGCGACTGGATCGCAAAGGGCGCACAGCCGAGCGATTCGGTCAAGCGCCTGCTGAAAAACACGGGCTTTTAGGGCAAGGCATGCCTCGCCCCTGCGGGAATCTGCTGTGATGGAAGAGCTCCTGGCGTACGTCGCGCGCAACCTCGTCGACAAGCCTGACGAGGTCAGCGTGACCCGGACCGAGCGCGACGACGCCGTCGTGTTCGAGCTTCGCGTGGCCGCCGACGACCTCGGCAAGGTGATCGGAAGGCAGGGTCGGATTGCCCGCGCCCTCCGCACGGTCGTTCGGGCGGGCGGGGCGAAAACCGGCGAGCGAACGCTGCTCGAGATTGTCGAGTGACTGGATTTCAGTTGGCCGCGTCGGGCGGCCGCACGGCGTCCACGGGGCCTTCGTCGTCGAGGACCCGAGCGATTCGGCCGAGCGGTTCGCCGTTGGGGCGCAGGTCTACGTGGCCCGCGAGCCGGCGAGAGTGGTCGAGTCGAAGCGCGCGGGCGGGCGGCTCGTCGTGATCCTCGATCGTGAGACACCCCGCGGCGCGGCGCTCGAGGTGCCGAGGAGCGAGCTTCCGGAGCCGGAGGCCGACTCTTTCTACGTCTTCCAGCTCGTCGGGCTCACCGTCGAGGAGGATGGTCGTGCGCTGGGCCGTGTGAAGGAGGTCGACCCGGGCATCGCGAACGACGTGCTGAGGCTCGACACGGGCGTCGCTCTTCCGCTCGTCGAGGAGTGCGTGCGAGAGGTCGACCTCGAGGCGAGACGCATCGTGATCGCGCCGGGGTTCACGGAGCCCGGCTAAGCTCGAACGGAGGCCGCTTCCTGCAGATCGACGTCTTCACCCTGCTCCCGCACGCGTTCTCGTGGCTCACTGAGCACCGTCCGCTCGCCGCGGTCCTGGGCTCCGAGCTCGACCTGCGCCTGTGGAGCTATCGGGATTTCACGCCGCTTCGCTCAGGTCAGGTCGACGACGAGCCTTACGGCGGCGGCGCGGGAATGGTGCTGCGAATCGACGTCGTCTGCGCCGCCCTGGACGCGGTCTATGCCGGCGATTGGGAGAGCCGGCGGCTCGTGGCGCTGACGCCGCAGGGCCGCCAGCTCGACCAGGACCTCGTCGAGGAGCTCGCGGCCGAGGAAGCGCTCACGATTCTCTCGGCCCGCTTCGAAGGGTTCGACGAGCGGATCGTCGCGCACGTGGCGACGGATGCGGTTTCGATCGGGCCCTACGTCGTCTCGGGCGGGGAGCTCCCGGCCATGATCCTTCTCGACGCGATCGCGCGACGCCTTCCGGGCGCGGTGCGGGAAGAAAGCGGTGCCGTCGAAAGCTTCTCCGCGGCGCTGGAGGGTGGCCTCGAGTTTCCGCAATACACGCGTCCGCCCGAGTTCCGCGGCTGGCGCGTGCCCGAGATCCTCTTGTCCGGGAACCACGGCACGATCGAAAGCTGGCGCCGTGAGCAGAGTCGCGCGAGGTCGGTCTCTTGAGGGGGCCCGTCGACCGGCTGACCACCCGGCTCCCGGAAGGCTGGCGGACGGCGATCGACTGGTTCGTGACGATCGCTGTCGCCGTCGGGGCGGTCCTCGCGATCAAGGCGTGGGTCGTGAACCCCTATCGAATCCCGTCCTCGTCGATGGAGCCGACCCTCCACTGCGCGGAGCCGGAGACTGGCTGCGTCGCCCGTTTCTCGGACCGTGTACTTGCGAATCGCTTCATCTTCCACTTCCAGGACCCGGAACGGGGCGACATCATCGTGTTCGAGACGCCGCCCGCGGCCCAGGAACGCTGCGGGGCTGCAGGCACGTTCGTGAAGCGCCTGATCGGTCTTCCCGGCGACAAATGGGCTGAGAGAAACGGCGTCGTGTACATCAACGGGAAGCCCCTCGACGAGCCGTACCTGAACGGCGGGGAGCGCGACAAGGAGAACTTTCGCGAGCGCACGATCCCCGACGGCCACTACTTCATGATGGGCGACAACCGCGTCCAGTCCTGCGACAGCCGGGTCTGGGGCTCGATTCCGCGCGAGAACATCATCGGTGAGGTCTTCGCGGTCTACTGGCCGCCGCAGCAAATCGGCTTTCGCTAGCATTCCGCGGGCTGCCCGGCCCGTTCTCCCCATGGCGAATCCGATCGACATCATCGAGCAGCGCCAGCTGCGCGACGGCATTCCCGAGTTCAAGGCCGGGGACACCGTGCGCGTCCATTTCCAGGTAATCGAGGGGCAGCGCCGCCGCATCCAGGTCTTCGAGGGCATCGTCATCAAGCGCCAGGGCCCGGGGGCCCGTGAGACCTTCACGGTTCGGAAGAGCTCGTTCGGCGTCGGCGTCGAGCGAACGTTCCCCGTCCACTCGCCCAAGATCGAGAAGATCGAGGTGCAGGCGATCGGGGACGTGAACCGCGCCAAGCTCTACTACCTTCGCGGGAAAGTGGGGAAGAAGGCGCGCGTCCGCGAGAAGCAGCGCACCTAATTCCGGACCGCCGGTTCCAAGTAACAGACTGTTACTTGGAACAAAAGGCCACTCGGGATGCACGGACGGTGTGGCGCCCGGCGAGCTTGTCTCGCTGAGGGGCTATCGTGGCGGCCAATGGCGCGCACGGGACGGAAGCTCCTCGCATTCGACCGGCGGCTGGGTGCTCGGTTCGTCGCGGGGGCGGACGAGGCGGGGCGGGGCAGCCTGGCGGGCCCGCTCGTCGTCGCAGGCGTCCTGTTCGACTACGAGCGCCTGCGCGACCATCGCGTCCGCCCGCTCGCGCTTCTGAACGACTCGAAACAGGTTTCGCCGGCCGGGCGCGAGACGCTGCTTCGTGCCGTCGCGGCGGGCGCGACACGCATCGTCGTCCGCGCGATCCCTCCCGAGACGATCGACCGTGACGGTCTTCATCGCTCGAACCTGCGAGCGCTGCGCGAGGTCCTCGCCGCGCTCTATCCGCCGGCGGAAGCGTGCCTCGTCGACGGCTTCCGGCTCGGGCCGCAGGCGCCGCCCCACCAGGCGGTCGTCGACGGAGACGAGCGAAGCGCGGCGATCGCGGCGGCATCGATCGTCGCGAAGGTCGTGCGGGACCGGATGATGCGACGCATGGACGCGCTCTATCCGCACTACGGCTTCTCGTCGCACGTCGGCTACATCACGCCCGGCCACTCGGCCGTCGTCCGCGAGCGCGGCCCGAGCGAGATTCACCGGCGTTCGTTCCAGGCCCTTTGCTATGCGGATCTCGCTCGGATCGGCGACTCGGAACCGCTCGAAGCGGCTCGGGCCTGACGCCGAGCGACGTGTTCGCGTTCACTACCGCCTCCGCGGGTACCGCGTGCTCGCCGCGAACGAGTGGGCGGGCGGGAACGAGCTCGACCTCGTCGTGCGGCGCGGCCGCCGGCTCGTCTTCTGTGAGGTCAAGGCGAAGAGCGGTCCGCGCTACGGCTCTCCGTGGGAGGCCGTCGGGCCTGAGAAGGTGCGGCGCGTGAAGCGCGCGGCCGAGACCTGGCTCGCGCGCCACCCGGAGCTCGCCGGCCTCGAAATCGCCCTCGAGGCCGTCGCCGTACGAGGCCGCCGGATCGAGCGGGCCCCGCTCGACTAGCCGCCCAGGTCCTCGAGCACCGTGCCCTCGAGCGCGACGGCGCCTCGGTACCCGGGAGTGCGGGACGCAGCCTTCTTTACGAACCGCTTGCAAAGCCGCCGCGAAGCGTCACACACCCGCGCGCCGCCTGTTCCTAAGTTGGGACCGTGCTTGCGCGCGCGCTGACTCACGCCCTCGTCGGGCTCGATGCGCGGTCCGTCGAGGTCGAGGCGCATCTCCAGCTTGGGATACCCGCATTCGCAATCGTCGGGCTCCCCGACAAGGCCTGCCAGGAGGCGAAGGAGCGCGTCCGGAGTGGCATCACG
>JACCYG010000126.1 GCA_013696595.1 Actinomycetota bacterium
GATATCGCGACGGCCAATCTCGAGGGTGCCGTCTCAACACGCGGCACGCCCGTGCCCGGGAAGGAGTTCACCTTCCGCGGCCCTCCCTCGGCTCTCCGCGCGGCCGCGCGTTTCGCCGGCCTCGACGTCGTCACCCTCGCCAACAACCACACGCTCGACTACGGGCGCGTCGCGTTTCGGGACACGATTGCGTACGCGCGCGAGTACGGCCTCGCAACGGTCGGCGGAGGTTCCGATCTCGCCCGCGCGCGCCGCCCGGCGATCCTCACCCACGGCGGACTGCGGGTCGCGCTTCTCGGCTACTCGGACGTCCGGCCGCTCGGCTTTGACGCAGGGCCGAGCCGATCGGGGGCCGCACCGGCGTTTCCGGAGTACATCGCGCCGGACGTCCGCGCGGCCGCGCGACGCGCGGACGTCACGGTCGTCTGGTTCCACTGGGGCCAGGAGCGCCATTTCCGCCCCAACGCGCGGCAGCGCTCGCTCACCCGCGTCTCGTTCCGCGCCGGCGCGACGGTCGTCCTCGGCGCCCATCCGCACGTCCTCCAGCCGATCGAGCACACAGGTAACAGGCTCGTCGCGTGGAGTCTCGGGAACTTCGTGTTCGGGGCGAACACACCGGGTACCGAGCGCACCGGGATCCTTCGGATCCGCCTCGGCGCGAGCGGCGTGCTCCGCTGGGGCCTCCGCCGGGCACGGATCGCAGGCGTCTACCGCGTGCAGCCGCGTCTCATCCGCGCCGCGTAGGCGTTCACGCGGGCGGGGCAAGCCCCCGCCCCTCCACGACCGACGGAGCGAGCACCTACGCTTTCGGGGTGGACGAGCGCGTGCTTCTCGTCGAGGACGACCCCTCGATCAGAGAGGTCGCAGCACTTGGCCTGAAGCAGGCGGGCTTTCGCGTGACCACTGCGGCGGACGGGCGCGAGGCACTCCTCCAGTTCAGGCAGCGAGGATTCGACCTCGTCGTCCTCGACCTGATGCTTCCGCACCTCGACGGTTACGAGGTCTGCCGCGAGCTACGACGCGAGAGCCGGGTGCCGATCATCATGCTCTCGGCGAAGAGCGACACGGTCGACGTCGTCGTCGGGCTCGAGCTCGGCGCCGACGACTACGTCACCAAGCCGTTCGACATGCCCGAGCTCGTCGCGCGGGCACGGGCTGCGCTTCGGCGCACGGCCGAGACCCCGGCGGAGCCGGTTATCACGGTCGCGGATCTCGAGATCGACGCGGGCGCCTTCCAGCTCCGGCGAAACGGAGAGGAGGTCGCCCTCACGGCGACGGAGTTTCGCCTGCTGCTCGAGCTGGCCCGCCGGCCCGGTCAGGTCTTCACGCGAGAGCTTCTCCTCGAGCGCGTGTGGAACTACGACTACCTCGGAGACTCGCGGCTCGTCGACGTCGCGGTGCAGCGGCTCCGTTCGAAGGTGGAGGACGACCCGAAGAACCCCCGGCTGATTCACACGGTGCGCGGCGTGGGCTACCGGTTCGAACGGCCGTGAGCGAGCGCCCCAAGCGCATCCAGCCGGGACGCCTTCGCCGGCGCCTGACGCTCGCGTTCATGCTGGTCGCGGCACTCACGGCCGTGGCCATGGCCGGGAGCTCGTACCTCCTCGTGCGGGAGGCGCGCCTTCGCGACTCCGTCGACGCCGCACTCGAGCGAGCACGGGTCAACTTGACCCTCGCGCCCGAGCTCCTCCGAGAGGGCCAGGATCCTCTTCTCGCCGCGTACGAGCGCCGCGGAGGGTTCATCACCGTGGGACGAACAGGGATGCGGACATTCTCGTCCAGCCTCTCCGTCGGCCGAGAGCAGGTGCCGGAGGAGGTCACGCGTCTCGTGCGGGAAGGTGAGCTCGGGTACCAGAGGACGTCGGTCGCAGGCACGCGGTACCTCGTCGCAGGCGGCCGCGTCACCGGGACGCAGACCGAGCTCTTCTTCTTCTTCTCCGAGGAGGAGCTCTGGGACGAGCTCGCGTCGCTCCGAAACGTCCTGCTCGGCGCCTCCGTCGCGCTCGTCTTGCTCGGCGGCCTGATCGGCATGCTCCTCGCCCGGCGGACGCTTGCCCCCGTCGGGCGCGCCAGCGCGGCCGCGCACTCGCTCGCCGAGGGTCTGCTCGAGACGCGGCTCCCAGTCGAGAGCGCCGACGAGTTCGGGGCGTGGGCGGCCTCGTTCAACGAGATGGCCGACGCCCTCCAGGCGAAGATCGACGCGCTTTCCGAGGCGCAGGCGCGTGAGCGAAGGTTTACCTCCGACGTTGCGCACGAGCTTCGTACGCCGCTGACCGCCCTCGTCGGCGAAGCAGCCCTCCTCCGCGACCATCTCGACCGCATGCCGGCGGAGGCGCGACGCCCCGCCGAGCTTCTGATCGGCGACGTCGGGCGGCTGCGCGTCCTGGTCGAAGACTTGATGGAGATCTCGCGCCTCGACGCCGGACAGGTCAACCTCAGGCGCGAGAGAGTCGACGTCGGCTCGCTCGTCGCGGCGTCGCTTCGCGCCCGCGGCTGGGCGGAACGGGTCCGATTCGCAGACGAGGGTCTGACAATGATGACCGACCCGCGGCGACTGGAACGAATCGTGATGAACCTGGTCGGGAACGCGCTTCAGCATGGGGGCCGCGACGTGGCCGTGCACGTCTCGCGCGACGGCATCGGTGCGGTCGTCGAGGTGTCCGACCGGGGGAAGGGCATCGCGCCCGAGAACGTCGCCCACCTCTTCGACCGGTTCTACAAGGCCGATCCGGCGCGCACCGACCCGGGCAGCGGGCTCGGGCTCGCAATCGCGCTGGAGAACGCACGCCTCCTCGGCGGTGACCTCGATGTCAAGAGCGAGCCCGGAGTCGGAACACGGTTCACCCTGCGCCTGCCCGTAACGGAATCGT
>JACCYG010000214.1 GCA_013696595.1 Actinomycetota bacterium
GGGGCCGGGCTTGCCGGCCCGCGACGCATCGAGCGCCTAGAGGTAGCCCAGCGGGTTAACCGGGCTGCCGTTCACCCGCACCTCGAAATGAAGGTGGTTCCCGGTGCAGCTACCGGTGCACCCGACCGCGCCGATCGACTGGCCCTGCGAGACGGAACCGCCGCCGATCCAGATCGAGGAGAGGTGGGCATAGGCCGTCGCGACACCGCCTCCGTGGTCGATCACGACGAGGTTGCCGTACCCGCCCATTCCGCCCGCGTAGATGATCGTTCCGGAGCCCGCGGCGCTCACGGGAGTTCCAGAGGGAGCGCTGATGTCGATCCCTTCGTGCATCCGGCCCCAGCGCGCGCCGAACCCACTCGTGACCGGGCCCGAGACAGGCCAGATGAAGCCGCTCGACGAGGGCGTCGTGTCTCCGCCCCCGCCGCCGGACGACCCGCCGGAAGATCCGCCGGACGACCCGCCGGAAGATCCGCCGGACGATCCGCCGGACGACCCGCCGGACGACCCGCCCGAGGAAGAGGAGCTCTGCGCGGCCTGGATCTGGGCAGCGAGCTGGGAGCTCGCAGCAGCCATCGCTGCGAGGTCTTCCTCCGCCTCGTGGCGATCCTCCTGGACGTTCGTAAGGAGGCCGACCTTCGCGCTTTGCGCCGCCGCGAGCGCGCTCCGCTCGGCGACGAGCTCGGCCTGCGCGGCCCGGACCTCGTTCGTCTTCGCGGCGAGTGCCGCTGTGGCGGCTGCGACGTCCTTCTTCGTCTTCGCCGTCTCGCGGCGAGCGACGCGCATCTCGCCCTCGAGGCGGTCGAGTTCGGCGACGAGCCGCCTGTCCTCGAGGCCGATCTGATTCACGTAATCGACCTGCTCGATCAGGTCGTTCAGGGACTCGACCTGCAGGAGGATCTCGAGCGCGTCGGCCTGGTCGGTCTCGTACAGCTCGACCAGGCGCTCCTCGAGCCGGCGCTGTGCGGCCGCGTGTTCGCGCACGAGGCGCTCGAGCGTCTCGGTCTGCTCGCGGTACCGCTCCTTGAGCGCCGCAAGCCGGTCCTGGTGCCGCGCGAGATCGGCCTCGAGGTCGGCGAGTTGGCCGGAGAGGGTTCCGATCCGCGACTCGAGCGACTCGATATCCGAGTCGGCGGCCTCGATCTCGCTCGTGAGGACGCCTTCCTTGTTCTTGGTGGTCTCGATCTGGTTCCGGACGCTCGAGATGCGGCTGTCGAGCTGATGCTTCTTGTCCCAGAGGGAGTCGTGTCCCAGCGCGGACGGGACGCCGAGCACGGCGGCAGCGCCGAGCGCGGCGGCGAGAACGGCTGTCCGGCGGAGGCCAAGCATTCGTGGGATCTTCGCCGGGCGGGAGGACGTCCCTGCGCCACCCAGCGAGCTGTGCGGGGTCTAGAAGGGCTCTCTTGTATCAGGTAAGCCCTCGAATGGGCAACACAGACCCGCCCGGAAGGCCTCGCCTAGGACTCGGCCGCGCCCTTCTTGCCGTGCTCTTGCTGCTGCATCGGGGGAGCCGGCTCCTCCGGCCCCGGCGTCGGCTCTCCGGGTGCCGGAGCGGGCGGGCCGGGAAGATCGCCCTCGTCCGGAGGCGGCCACGGCTCGGGCACACGCGCCGAGGCGCCGGATGCGTCCATCGGCTCGGTGGGTCGGACCGGCCCCTGGGCCCGCTCGACACGATCCACCGCCTCTTTCCGCAAGGCCTCGATCTCCGCCTCCCGGTCGCCGATCCGGGCTTCGACCGTCGCAATCTCTTCCCGAGCAGTTTTCGTTCCCGTTTCGTCCTCGTGGTACACCGCGTAGCCGAGGTCGCGAAAGAGCCGGGTGCGCTCGGCGTGAAGCTCGGCCAGCTCGCGCCGTGCGCGGAAGACGTCCACCTGCTCCCGCGAGCGCGCCGCCATCGCCTCACGCGTCGCAGCGGCGCGTGCGCGGACGTCTGCGAGCGCGTGCACGGCCGTGCGTGTGCCGAGGTGCGTCCGCGCGAGGACGAGAACGACGGCTGCCAGGAGAGCGACGAGCCCCCAGGCCCACGCGCCTCCGATCATCAGGATCAGGCCTCCGACCGCAACGAGAACGGCGATCACGACGACGACGTCGGGAGGCCAGAGCGTCCAGCCCGGCCGCGCCAGGAAGGGCTGGTCGAAGAGCCCGGTCTCGAGCGAGCGGCCGCACTCTGGGCAGAAGCGACTGTTCGCCGGCACGGGCGTCCCGCAGTGCGGGCAGTCAGGTTCGGGCATCGGCCCTCGTTCGACCGCGGGTTTCGGGCTCCTTCGGCTCGAGCGCGCGCAGCGCCTC
>JACCYG010000225.1 GCA_013696595.1 Actinomycetota bacterium
CGCGCGAGCAGCTGGCGGACATCGTCGAGCTGCAGCTCGCGCGCCTGCGGGCACGTCTCGCCGAGCGGGGAATCTCGGTCGAGCTCACCCCGGCGGCGAAGGAGCACGTCGCCGAGGCGGGGTGGGACCCGCAGTACGGCGCCCGGCCGCTCAAGCGAGCGCTTCAGCGTCTCGTCGAGAACCCGCTCGCCCTTAAGCTCCTCGAGGGCGACCTTGCCGAGGGCGAAACGATCCTCGTCGACGTCCAGGAAGGCGAGATCGCCTTCGAGAAAACCGAAGCGCTCGAGCCGGCCGCCGCGTAACCCGGCCGTAGGGGTCGGTCATGACCGGCCTGGGCCGTCCTCATAGTCGCTTCTCGAAGCAGAGGCTCCGCTCGTCGTCGACGTAAGGGCCATATCTCGGGATCGGCTCGTAGCCGGCCGAGCGGTACAGGCCCACAGCCTCCGGCTGACGGTTGCCCGTTTCCAGGCGAATCGCGCCGTAGCCGAGCGCTCGCGCCTCTTCCTCGAGCGCGCGGAGGATCTGATGACTCAGGCCGCCTCCGCGCTGGTCACGGGCGACGTACATGCGCCTGATCTCGCCGGTCGCATCGTCATATCGGCAAATCCCGCCGCACGCGACCGGCGCTTCGCCTTCGAAGCCGACCAGGAAGGCGCCGGCAGGCGACTCGAACTCGGCCGTCCGCGGCTCCGCACCGGAGCCTCCCCGGCCGTCGTAGCGCTGCAGCATCTCCGCGACGCTCGCCTGGACCAGCGACTGCGCAGCTGCGCTCGCGTAGCCCTCGCGGCGGATCTCCATCGTGTGGCTAGCGGCCGGTCGACGAGAAGTGCTGGTAATCCTTGGCCGAGCGCCAGTAGCCGCCCCATTTCCAGCCGATCGAGGCGAAGGCACGAACGACGACGTCGCCCGCGTGGATCATCCCGGGGGCGCGGCGGGAGCGGTCGGCGTAGGCCTCTCCCGCCGGCGGCGAAACATATGAGCCCTGGACGTACGGGTTCTGCACCGGGTTGATGTCGACCGCACGGCCGTAGGCGTGCTCGGACCATCGGGTCGTGCCTGAGACGTAGCGGCAGTTGAAGCCGGACGTGTTGTTCGCCGCCATCGAGCGGTCGTCGCTCGAGCCGTAGGCGTCGATGAGCCTGATGCGCCGGAACGGAAAACGAGAGTCGAAGAGCCTGTGCATCACGCGAAGAACGGGCCGGGCCTGGTACGCGTTCACGATCAGCCAGCCGCGGTGGACCTCCCGGTCGAAACCCCAGTGGTTAACGGTCAGAAGGCGTAGTTGGCGGAGCGCCACCGGACAGCCGGGCCTCCACGACGTCATTCGCGCGCGGAGCTCGGGGCTGATCCTCGAGATCGTGCCGTGGAAGGTCGGCGCCGCGGCGGCGCTCGTCGCCGTCGGGGCCGTAGAGCCGGATCGGGCGACGCTTCCCCCCAGCCAGCTCGTGCTGACGGCCAGGAGGGCGACGAGGAAAGCGGTTCTTTTCACGCCATACCAGAGATAGCACTTTCGAGCGCTCAGGGGAACGGGCGGTACGGTTCGAGGCGTGACGACGGTCGACAAGCCACTACGTCTGGGCGAGCTGCTCGCCGAGACAATCCGCGTCTACGGCGAGCGCTTGTGGCCTTCGCTGGGGATCGGTCTCCTCGCCGCACTTGGCTTCGTGATCGCATTCGCAGTCCCCGATGTGGCCGCGATCGTCATCATCGCCGCGACATTCACCGCCTGCTACGCCGCTGCGACACGTCTCGTCGCGGGTGATCGCTTCGCCGAATCGCTCGCGCAAGTCGTGTTGCGGGGAACGGTCCTCGTGGTCCTTACCCTCGTGGTTGCAGTCCCGTTCGCGCTCGGGATTTTCGCCCGGGCCGGTGATCCTCTCGCGCGTCTCATCTTCCTTCTGTTTGCGGTTGCCTGGCTTGTATTCGTCGGCTTCTCGATCCCGGCCTCGATGACCGAGCGCCTGGAGGCGCCGAGCTGGTTCTCCAGACTCGGGCATGCGCTCCAGCGCTCGGTCGAGCTTGCCCGCGCAGAGTTCTTCCACGCGGTGGGAATAACAGCGGCGCTCGTTCTCATCTACGGGCTTCTCGGCCCCTTGCTCGCGTCCCTTCTCGTGGGTTTCGGCGAGAACGGCCGGGACGTCGCTTTCGTCCTGAGCCAGATTGTGCTGGCGCCGTTCTTCTTCCTCGGCCTCGCGGTCCTCTATTTTGAGCAGAGCGCGCGGGCGTTATCCTCGCTCGGCCGGTCGTAGAGCGAGGAGGAACGGATGCCGACGTACATCATGCTGTCGAAGCTCACCGAGCAGGGGCTCCAGACGCTGCGCGCGAACCCGGAGCGGATTCAAGAGGTCAACAAGGACGTAGAGGAGCTCGGCGCGAAGGTGCTGCACCAGTGGTTCGTGCTCGGTCCGTACGACTTCGTCAACATCGTCGAAGCGGCGGATGCGAAGACCGTCGCGCGCGTTTCGGTCGCCATAAGCGCGCGCGGGAGCGCCGACCTTGAGAGCTACGAGGCGATCGAGGTCGACGATCTTCTCTCGCTCCTGAGCGCGTAAGAGACCTCACACGCGCGCGCCCGCGCCGGAGACCGGACTTCGTAGAGGCTTGAGGTCTACCGTAGAGCCGTCGGCCCACGCGTCGTAAGGTAGGCCGCGTGCGTGGATCGCGTCTGACCCTGGCGCTCTCGATCCTGAGTCTCGTCTTCCCGCTGGGCCAAGCCGCATCCGACTCGGCTGGTCTCGTCCGCCGCGCGGATGTCATCGGAGAGTCGGTCCGGGGGCGGCCGATCCGCGCAATCGAGCTCGGCGACCCGGCGAGTGCACGAACGGTCCTCGTCGTCGGCTGCATTCACGGGAACGAGTGCGCGGGGATCGCCGTCAGCCGTCTGCTCGCGCGCGGCGCGACTCCGACCACCTTCGACCTCTGGATCGTCCCCAACCTGAACCCCGACGGGTATGCGCTACGCGTGCGTCAGAACGCACGCGGTGTCGATCTCAACCGGAACTTTCCCTCCGAATGGCGGCTGATGGGGGAGCGGTGGGATCCCCAGTACTCCGGGCCACGTCCGCTCTCCGGCCCGAAACCCGGATCGCGCGGCGGTTCATCCTTCGGATCGAGCCCGATGTGACGCTCTGGTTCCACCAGCCCCAGGCGCTCGTCCGCGCCTGGGGCCAGAGCATTGACACCGCGCGAAGGTATGCGCGCCTCGCGCGCGTTCCCTACCGCTCGATCCGCTGGCCGGCCGGGACGGCGCCGAACTGGCAGAACCATCGCTTCCCCGGAACTGCGTCGTTCGTCGTGGAGCTTCCGCCCGGGCCGCTCTCGGCTCGCGCCGCCGCGCGCTACGCGCGCGCGGTGCGAGCC
>JACCYG010000259.1 GCA_013696595.1 Actinomycetota bacterium
GCCCTTTTCCGATGGCGCGTTCGACGTTGCCCTCGCGCAGCTCGTCGTGCATTTCATGGCGGACCCGATCGGCAGCCTGGGCGAGATGGCGCGAGTCATCCGTCGCGGCGGAGCGGTCGTCGCTTGCGTCTGGGATCACGGCGGTGGCCGGGGACCGCTCAGCTTGTTTTGGTCGGCGGTTCGGCAGATCGATCCCGGCGCGCAGGACGAGTCGGAGCTTGCGGGGGCCCGCACCGGCCACCTTGCCGAGTTGTTCAAGGCCGCCGGCCTCCACGATGTCAGCGACACCGAGCTGACCGTCCAGGTGCATCACGCGTGTTTCGACGATTGGTGGGACCCTTTTACGCTCGGGGTGGGTCCCGCGGGCGCATATTTGGCCGGACTCGACGTGGTCAAGCGCAAAGAGCTGAAGGAGCGCTGCAAGGAACTTGCGCCGGTTGCGCCCTTCACGGTCGAAGCAATCGCCTGGGCCGCACGCGGTCAGACCTGACGCCGGATACCCAGCCGTGGGAACCTAGTGCAGGATCAATTTCCCGCCGCCTCCTCCTGGGCTCGATGAAGCCGGTCGGTTGAAGCTTTGCAGTCGGCCGGCTCTTCCGGCATCGGGGAGGAGCCTGCGTGACACGTCGAGCAGGAGCCACAGGCTGCGGGGCGTCGAGCTGCGTGATCCGATGGAGATCGATCCGATGACGATCGATCCGAGGGAGTTCGAGAGACCTACGCCTCGTCGTCCCAGTAGTCGAGGCTCTCGATCCTTCCGATCACGCCAACTCCACGCCAGTAGATCTTGTTGGAACGCGGGTAGTAGGTGACGTCGTTCGGATCGCGCGTTCCGTACGCGAGGAGCGTGAGGCCCTCGTCGCCGGCGCGAAATGCATGCGCTACCCGCGTCCCGGCCGGGCGCGCGACGACGGATCCGCGTCGAACTGCGTGCTCCTCCTCGCCAAGCTCGACCGCGCCCTCCCCGTCGAGCACGACGAAGATCTCCTCCTCCGCCGAATGACAGTGAGGAGGAGCGTTCAGCTTCCCGGGCGCAACGACGACGTGCTTGAGACCCGTCGCCCGAGACCCGGCCGCGCGCCCGAGGTCGCGGCGAACGCTCTCAACCGTCTCGCCGCCCCCGAAGGGCGCTTCCTCGACAGCGCCGAGGCTCACGATCGTTCGTGGCCGTTCGAGCAGCTCGCCCACGTCCGGCTCGCCGGCCGCCGCCTCGCGAACATACGGATGCTCCTCGAGCTCGATCGGGACGACCTCGACGAACGCCGGCCACATCCACGCGACGCGAGCACGCGGCAGCACTGTGTTGCCGTGAGCCGCGCGCCCTCCGAACGCGAGCACGTCGAGCCCGCCGGGCCCGGCCCGAAGCGTGTGCGCCTCCCTGCCCGGAAGATGAACGATGCAGTCGCCCTCCCCCACCTCGTGAGCAGCCGGCCCCTCGGCGGTGAGTTGCCACGAGACGCCGGAGCCGCCTAGGACGAAGAAAATCTCCTCGTCCGCGCCCTCGACATGCGCAGGCGTCGACCACTTGCCCGCGTCGATCTGGATCCGCTGGACGCCCACCGCGACGCTTCCCGCCGCCCTGCCGAGGTCGAACCACGTGCCGCCGAGATGCCCGGACTTCCGGCGACGGCTACGGACGTCGTCCCAGTGAGCCACGCTCGCCACGGGCTCAACGATAGTTGCGTGCGAGCGAGCTCTAGCTCTCGTCCTGGAACCAGAAGAGCCCGAGCGTCCCCGGCCCGGCGTGCGTCCCGACGACCGGGCCGAGGGTGCCGAAGAAATCCACGCTCGCGCTCGGGCGAGCGCGCTCGACGCGCCGCGAAAGGTCCTCGGCTTCCGCCTGGGCCTCTGCGTGCGCGACGCCGACGTGCAGATTCGGGGCGTCCGTCGAGCCTTCGGCGAAGAGCCGCTCGAACTCCGCGAGCGCCTTCGCCCGCCCGCGAACCCGCTTGAGCGGCACGACTTCGCCGTCCTCGATAGCCAGGATCGGCTTGACGTTCAAAAGCTGGCCGGCGAACCCCGCTGCCTTGCCGACCCGGCCGCCGCGAACGAGATACTCGAGCGTGTCGACCGTGAAGAGGAGTCCCGAGTCGCGTCGGAATCGCTCCACCAGCGTCTCGAGCTCCTCGCCGGTCGTCCCGGCGTCGAGCCGGCGCTGCAGCGCGTCCGCGAGGATGACGATCCCGCCCGAGGCGCTCCCGGAGTCGATCACGGTCACCTTGCCGTCGCCGAGATCCTCGGCGGCCCGCCGCGCGCTCTCGGCCGTCCCGGAGAGCTTCGCGGGAATCACCACGCAGAGGATGTGCTCGTAGTCGCGCGCGAGGCTCTCGAACGCAGCGGCGAAGTCGCCCGGCGTCGGCTGCGAGGTGCGCGGCGGCTCGGACGAGCCCCGCAGGCGCCGGTAGAAATCGTCA
>JACCYG010000272.1 GCA_013696595.1 Actinomycetota bacterium
GCCGGCCGAAGAACTTGGGAGTCAGGGCCTGTCCTCAACGGGTCGTTCATGGTGCGGAACGGTCGCATCGTGTACGACAGCGTGACCGCGACCGCGTTCGCCGCGCATGTCCAGCAACAGGTCCAGGGGCGGATCGACCCTGATGCGAAGGAACCGTAGAGACGAGCCGTGGAGGCCGGCGAAGAAGCCGTTCAGGCGGTTCCGCCAAGCGTCACGAGCCGCGCTCCAGGCGGGCTCGTAGACCTAGGGCCTCACTACGACAGCACTTGACGGTTCTTCCCCCGCCGACAACACGCGCGCCGTTCACCGCGACCGGAGTCCGAGCTTGACGTAGATCCGGCGAAGGTGTGCCTCGATCGTCTTCGGGCTCGGGAACAGAGCTGCGGCGACCTCGCGGTTGGTTCCTCCGCGCGCGACGAGCAACGCACCCTGCAGCTCCTGCGGGGTGCGCTACTCCGCCTCGCCTCGCTAACGGCGGGCGAGCCCGAAGGGACTGCCCTCGGAGTCCCGGCAGATCGCCCACTGCTCGCCCGGGTGGACGACCTCGCCGCCGAGTGCCTTGACGCGCGCGAGCGTCTCCCCGACGTCGGCGACGCCGAAGTATGGAAGCGAGAAGCGATCACCGGGTCCTGACCCGCGCTCGTGCAGGCCGAGCGCGACTCCGCCCTCCCGCGTCTGCCGGCCGTGTCCCTCTCCCTCCTCGCGCTCGGCGAACGGGACGCCCCGGAGCCCCTCCCAGAACCGGCGAGCGCGGTCCGGGTCGTCTGCGGGAAACTCGACGAGCGAGAGCTCGACCATGCGGCGATCGTAGCGCCCTCGATACCGAGTCGCGACCCGAGGCCGACTTCTCCTCCTCGGGCGGCTACTCCCCGAAGTCCGGTCGCGCAGCGTGGCCCGTGTCCGCGCGGCCCTTCGGCTCCTCCCACTCCTCTTGCCGGCCGAGCGCGGTCAGGTCGAGCCAGTAGTACGAGCCGCCGAGCATCTCGGCGCCGCGGCCATAGGTGGAGTAGGTGTGGTAGATGCTTTCGCCGTCGCGCAGGAAGCAACTCGTTCCGGGCTGCTCCAGCGGCTGCTCGCCCTCGAAGTAATAGCCCGTGCCAGCCTGCTCGTGATCGGACTTCGTCCGGTAGTTGTACTTCGCGGGGGCGACCGCCTCGTCGATCGTGACGTGGAAGTCGTAGTTGAAATCGCTGCCGTACGAGGAGTACCAAGGGAAGGTCCAGCCCTTGCGTCCCTTGTAATTCTCGATCTTGGCCAACGGCGCACGGGAGACGTAGGCGAACGAGGTGTCGCGAGCGTGCAGGTGCTCGAGGAGGCCGTCGGCAACCTCTTCGGCCCCCGCCGAGCAGCTTGAGCACCCGTCGTCCCAGCTCGGGTCGAACATGAAGTGGCCGACGATGAGCTGGCGCCGACCCTCGAACAGCTCGAGCAGGCCGACCTCGCCGCCCGGACACTCGAAGACGTAGTCCTTCTCGATCTCGACCATCGGCAGCATGCGGCGCTTGACGTTCAATGCGTCTCGTCGCCGCGTGAGCTCCTTCTCCTCGGTCAAGAGCTTCGTGCGAGCGGCCAGCCATTCGTCTCGCGACACGACCTGCGGCAAGCTCATAGCGTCGCCTCCTTCGTTCGATTGAGAGATCCCTCGAGAATTAGACGTCGCGGCGGGCCAAGAATCATCGATCCCGCCGGTTTGTGCGCCCTTGAGCGGGGTAGGCGCTAGACGTGCACAAGACGACAAGGAGAGACGGATGAAGCGATTCCTGACCATGGCCGGCGTCGGCGTCGGCCTCAAGTACTTCTTCAACCCCGAGCAGGGAGATGCGAGGCGCAGGGCGCTCGCTCGACGCGTCAGCGGGATGTTCCGCGGGGGCGTCGAGCGCGGCAGCCAGGCCGGGCGCGCGGTCAGCTCCCAGGCCTCCGGTGTCACGCAGAAGGTGACCCACGTGCGTGAGGCGGAGAAGGACTTGACCGACGAGACCTTGAAGAGCAAGGTCGAGACCGAGATCTTTCGCGAAGCCGACTCGCCCAAGGGTCAGGTCGACGTGAACGTGATCGACGGCGTCGTCTTCCTGCGCGGCGAGGTCGAGCAGGACATGATCAAAGACCTCGAGAAGGCAACCCGGAAGGTCACCGGCGTCAAGGACGTCGAGAACCTGCTCCACACGCCGGGCACGCCGGCTCCCCCGACGCCCGAAGGGGCCGAGGCGAAGTCCTAGCGAGCCCTGG
>JACCYG010000283.1 GCA_013696595.1 Actinomycetota bacterium
CTCCAACATCATGGTGCTCGAGCAGACCGAGCAGATCGGCCTCGTCGACTTCGGCATGGCCGGGAAGCTGACCGGCGAGGACATGTCGAAGGCGACGCGTCTCTTCATCGACGTCGTCAACGAGAACATCGAGCGCCTGCCGCGCGACCTTGCAGCGCTCGGGGTCAAGTATGACCGCGAGAAGGAAGAGGAGTTCGTCGCGGAGATCCGCGACCTCTACTACCGCTACTACGGGTCGCGCCTGAACGAGCTCGACCCGATCCAGGTCATCCGCGAGGTCTTTGCGGTCATCTTTCGCATGCGGCTGCAGCTGCCCACGCGCTTCGTGATGCTCGATCGCGCGATTGCGACGCTCGGCTCCGTCGGGCTCGAGCTGTACCCGGACTTCAACGTGTTCGAGGTCGCGAAGCCATACGCCCGCGAGCTCCTGCTCGAGCGCTTCACGCCGCGCCGGGTCGCGACGCGAACGCGCCAGCAGGGCTCCGACTACATGCGGATGCTGCTCGAGGCGCCGTATCAGGTCTCGGACACCCTCGAGCAGGTGCGCGACGGCCAGATCGAGGTCGGATTCCGGCACGAGGGCCTCGACGAGCTCTTCCACCGGCTCGACCTCGTCTTCAACCGGCTGACGATTGCGATCGTGGCCGTGGGGGGGATCATCGGCTCCTCGCTCATCGGCCTCTTCGCGGAGTCCGGGCCTCAGATCTGGGGGATCCACTTCCTCTCGGTGATCGGCTTCTCGCTCTCGGCGCTGCTGGGCATCTGGCTCGTGTGGGGCGTCATCCGCTCCGGCCGGCTCTGATCCCCGGCTCGTCCCGTCGGCCCGCCGCGAAGCGCCGTCCAGATCGGACGAGTGTCGAAAATGCTGTCGAGGCGTTGTGACGAAGTCGCCAGAAAGGACATCTTTTCCGCGCCCGGGGCGCGCGCTAGCTTGCCCATCATGGCAGGTGAGGCGGTTCTGGTTGTCGAGCGAGAGGCTCCGATTCGCGCCTTTCTCGAACAGCAGCTGACCGACGACGGGTTCGAGGTCCTCTCCGCCGATGAGGCCGCGCGAGCACTCGAGCTCGTGGAGTCTGCGCGGCCCGACCTCGTCCTTCTCGACGCTGTTCTCTCGGACGGATCCGGGTTTGAGGTCTGCAAGTGCCTGCGCGAGGGCGTGCCGGGGCGAAGCTGGGACCGCGAGGTGCCGGTGATCATGGTGAGCTCGCGCACCGAGCCGGTCGACCGCCTCCGCGGCTTCGCCCGAGGCTGCGACGATTACGTCGGGAGGCCCTTTCTCTACGAAGAGCTCGTCGCGCGCATGCGTGCGGTCCTCAGGCGCGCACACGGTCCACGGCGGACGACGCTCTCCGTCCGCGACCTCGTCGTCGATCTCGGCTCACGCATGGTTCGCCTCGCCGGAGAGGCGGTTCAACTCTCGGCGAAGGAATACGAGCTCCTCGTCGCGCTCGCCGAGGATCCGGAGCGTGTCCTCACGAAGGACGAGCTCCTGCGCGACGTCTGGGGCTTCCGCTCGCAGGGGCGCACGCGCACACTCGACTCGCACGCGAGCCGCCTGCGACGAAAGCTGAACCCTGACGGCGAGCCCACGTACGTGCTGAACGTGTGGGGCGTCGGCTACCGGCTAGTCGCGCCGGCGGTATAAGGCCAGCCGCTAGGCCGCCCGCGCCGGACCCGACTCGTGTCCACGGGAAACGCCGTATCGCGACCATCTGCGGCACCTACACGAGAGGGGTTTAGACATTACGGAAGTCCGCGAGGCCACGCCCGAACGGCGCTCGACGCTCGGCTACATCGCTCATCGCAGTCTGCGATCTCGGCGATCGGCCTCGCCGTCCTGATTCTCGGCGACATCGCCGGGATCGAGGGTGCCGAGGAAGGCGAGGAGGGCAGCGTCGTCTTCGATATCGCGTGGGCTGCGTTCTCCTTGTCCGGAATCGTGGCGCTTGTGACGGGCCTCATCGCATTCTTCGTCGGCTCGCGGCCTCGCCGGGCCGCCCTCTCGCTCTTCCGGATACGATCCGCGGCCGTGAGCCTGCGCGGTCATCCCGCTGAGGAACGGGCGACGCTTCCGGACGGGCGTGAGATCGTCGTGCGTATCGGCGTCCCGGAGGACCCCTACATCAAGCGGAAGGAGCTCGACACCGTCTCGCTCGAGCTTTTCGCGGGCGACGTCGCGCTCGCGGCCGTGAACACCGTGCTCGAGCCGCGGCACACGGGCGAGGCGCGCACGCTCGTCCGCGAAGTGGTTGCGGGGCTCGAGTCGGGCGATCTCGAGCCGACCGCCGGGGCGATCGAGCCGTTCGCCGACAGGATCCCGGCGGCCGGCGAGACGCGCTAGCCGTCGCCGTGCCGAGACGGTACGCGCTCGCGCTCGCAGCGATCGGTGCCGTCGCGCTCATGGGCGCAGGTTTCGCAGCGCAACGACTCGCCGGTTCTGAGGGCTCGGGTCGCGCCTACCGTGGAAGCCCGGCGCCAGCCGGGATCTCGCTTCCCGCGTTCACGCTCCGCGACGAATCAGGCGGGACCGTGCGCTCGGCCGAGCTCGACGGGAAGGTCGTCCTCGTCACGTTTCTCGAGACGCAATGCGAAGAGTCGTGCCCGATCGTCGCTCGCCAGATCGGCCAAGCGCTCCGCCGGCTCGGGGCGAGTGAGCGCCGCGGCGTCACAGCGCTTGCGTTCAGCACGCACCCGGGGGACGACACGCCAGAGGCTGCGCGCGCGTTCGTCCGGCGCCATCAGGTCGACGGCGAGCTCCATTACCTCATCGGGTC
>JACCYG010000321.1 GCA_013696595.1 Actinomycetota bacterium
CCAGCTGCTCCTGCTCGGCGCCCTCGCGGCGGCGATCCTGCTGCTCCTCCTTGCGGCCGTGCCCGCACCCGTATTGCCACCGACCGGCGCTGCGACGTTGCTCGCGCGCCGGCGGACCAATCTTGCCCTCACCGGCGCGATGATCCTCGCCGCCGTGGCGGTGGCGCACGTTCTCTAGATCGCGGCGAGGAGCTCGTTCAGCTCGTTCGGCGCCGTGACGGGCGCGCGGCAGGCGAAGTTCTCGCAAACGTATGCGGCCGGCCGTCCGTGCACGAGGTCCTTGCCGGCGAGGAGCGGGACCCGCTCGGCCGCCCGATCGCGCGCGCCGGCAGAGAACGCGAAGACCGAGTTCGGCTCGAACCGCGTGAGGGCGGCCCGCCGAAGCTCCCCGGTGGCGGAATCCTCCGCCGGCCCGACGACGGCGATCTCGCGCGGGGGTGAGAAATGGAGGTCGAGCGCGCAGAGCATCCAGCCGACGGCGCTCGGCGCTCGGTCGAGCAGCGTGTGCCCGAGGCGAAAGACTCCGACGGCATGGCCTTCGAGCTCGTTGTCGCCGTAGAGGCGCGCGAGCCGGAGGAGGACGAATGCGATCATCGAGTTTCCCGAGGGCGTCGGATGATCGTCGAGCTCCTTGCGGCGGGCGACGAGACCGTCGCCGTCAGGGGCGTCGACGAAGAAGCCTCCGTGCTCGCGGTCGGTGAAGAGCTCGACGGCGAGGAGAGCGAGCCTGCGGGCCTCTTCGAGGAAACGAAGCTCGCCGGTCGCGAAGTAGAGCTCGAGAAGGCCGTGGGCGACATTCGCGTAGTCCTCGAGGTACGCCGAGATCTTCGCGACGCCGTCGCGATACGTCCGCAGAAGGCGGCCGCGGTCGTCCGAAAGCGGTCCCAGGAGGAACTCGGCAAGCTCTCGCGCGACGTCGAGGTAGTCGGCGCGCTCGAAGCAGCGCCCAGCTTCGGCGAACGCGGCGAGCGCGAGACCGTTCCAGCCTGCGAGCGCCTTGTCGTCACGGAGCGGCTGCGGGCGGCGCATCCGCGCGTCGAGGAGGGCGGCACGGGCGTCGACGTCGTCGGGAACTGACTCGTCGACGAGGTAGAGGATGCTCTTCCCCTCGAAGTTCCCCTCGGGCGTGACGCCGTAGCGGCGGATCACCCGGTCGGCTGCCTCGGGCGTGAGCACTTCGCGAATCTCGTCCACCGTCCACACGTAGGTCAGGCCTTCCTCGCCGTCGGTGTCGGCATCCTGCGCCGACGCGAACCCGCCCTCCGGCAGGCGCATGTCCCGGACGAGGTAGTCGAGCGTCTCCTCGCCGACGCGGCGGTAGCGCGCCTCGCCGGTCACGGCCCAGCCGTGGAGGTACGCGGCCGCGAGAAGCGCGTTGTCGTACAGCATCTTCTCGAAGTGGGGGACGAGCCAGATCGCGTCGACCGAGTAGCGGTGGAAGCCGCCGCCGAGCTGGTCGTACATGCCTCCCGTGCTCATCCGATCGAGCGTCAGCATCGTCATCGCGAGTGCGTCTGGCGATTCGCGTCCATGGTGCATCCGTAGGAGAAACTCGAGCGCCGACGCCGGCGGGAACTTCGGCGCGGCGCCGAAACCGCCGTGCTCGGGGTCGAACTGACCCGCGAGCGTCGTCACGGCGCCGATCAGAAGCCCCGTCGTAAGGGGCTCGGCCGACGGTCGCCGTTCGCTCGACTCGCGGATGGCGTCCGTCAGGACTGTCGCTTGCCGGTCGAGGTCTCCGCGCCGCGACCGGTACGCCTCGGTGAGCGCGAGCAGGATCTGCCGGAAGCTCGGCATGTTGAAGCGCGGCTCCGGCGGGAAGTACGTCCCGCCCCAGAAGGGCTTGCCGTCGGGCCTCAGGAAGACGGTCATCGGCCACCCCCCGTGCCCGGTCAGCGCGACGACCGCCTCCATGTAGAGCCCGTCGACGTCGGGGCGCTCCTCGCGATCGACCTTCACGCAGACGAAGTTCTCGTTCATGAGGCGCGCGGTCTCCTCGTCCTCGAAGGACTCGTGCTCCATCACGTGGCACCAGTGGCAGGCGGCATAGCCGACGGAGAGGAGGATCGGCTTGTCCTCGCTGCGGGCGCGCTCGAAGGCCTCGTCGCCCCAGGGGTACCACTCGACCGGGTTGTCGGCATGCTGGAGGAGGTACGGGCTCGTCTCCCGGGCTAGGCGGTTCACGCTCCGCAAACTACCCGTGCGCGCCGCCCGCGAGCATGAGCCCGAACGCTACGAAGAGCGCGAAGACCGTGCCGGCGACGCCGGGCTCGAGCGGACCGAGGCGCAGGCGAACGAGGCGGAGTGCGAAGACCAAACCGGTCGCCTCGACGACCTTCGTGATTGCTGCGAGGGCGTCGGGAGGTTCGTGCTGAAAAACGACGTACGAAACGAGTAACGCCGCGAATGATGCGGCGGCGACGGCAGCGGGCCATTGCGCGTCCGGGCGGAATGCGATCGCAGCGGCGGCGCACGTGACGAGGAGCGCGCCGAGGAGGAACGCCACGCCGAGCGTGCGCGACTCCTCGAGGTGCGAGGGGCCGAGCGCGACGTGGACGCCCGCGCTCACTCCGCAGGCTGCAAGGACGACCGTTCGGGAATCGATCACAGCGATCTCTTATTCGGCATCGGCGGCTCCCGGTTCCTTCCCCTCGTCGGGGATTCGCCAACGCGGTGTCCTAGGCGAGCTTCGCGCCGCGCGTCTCGCGCCCCGCGAGCACGATGAGACCGCCGGCCCCCATCACGAGCGCTACGAAGGCGAGCGACCAGACGGTGTCGCCGGTCACCTCGAGGAGGTAGCCGAAGAGGTACGGCCCACCGATCGCCGCGCCCTTTCCAACTCCCTCGACGAGCCCGAATGCGGTCGAGCGGAGCCGCGTCGGGAAGAGCTCGGAGGTGTACGGGTACACCGCTCCCCAGGCGCCCAGGTTGAAGAAGCCGACGAAGAAGAGAGCCGCCACGTAAACGGGCGTCGAGTCGGCGAGAGCGAACGCGAATGCGGCGAGGCCTCCGAGGACGAGGAAAACGGAGAGCGTGCGCCTTCGTCCCCAGACTTCGACGAGCCAGATCGCGGCCGCGTAGCCCGGAAACTGCGAGAGCGCCGAGAGTGCGAGCAGGAGGTAGACGT
>JACCYG010000325.1 GCA_013696595.1 Actinomycetota bacterium
GGGCGGGGACTACCGCCGATCGCCGATGCGCTTCGTCGACTGACCGACGCGTATCCCGAAGCGCAGCTCATCATCGCCCACGGTGGGATCGCCGACCTCGCCGCACTCTCTGAGGCCTTCGCAGGCCGAGCCGGCGTCTTCTTCGACACGTCCGTCTGGAGCCCGATCGATCTCCTGGACGTCTTCAGCCGCATCTCTCCGGAGCAGGTCATCTATGCCTCCGACTATCCGTACGGGCAGCAGCCGAGCTCGCTCACGATCGCGCTCCGAACGGCCCAGGTTGCCGGCCTGGACGATGGGCAGATCGCGGACGTGCTCGGCGGCACGGCCGCTCGGATCGCCGCGGGCGAGGCTCCGCGAGAGCCGAGCCGGCCGAACGGCGCGCTCACGCTTTCACAGCCGATCGCTTTCGCACGGATCCACCATTACCTGGCGATGGCGACGCCGCTTCTCTGGACCCGCCAGTCAGACACGATCGGAGTGCTCGGGCTCGCACTCAACACGACGCGGGAACGTGACGGACACGCGGAGGTTCGGGAGCGCATCGCCGAGCTACTCGACTGCGCGCGCGACCTCTGGAAGACGGTGCCCGAGGTGGAGGACGAACAACGGCGGATGCACCTCGGCCGCACGACGTTCCGGCTCATCCACCTCGCCGACATCGAGGCGGTGACGGCCGTTGCCTGAGCTCGTCGTCAACGGGGAACGCCACGACGTCGAGGGACCAGCCATGCGCACCCTGGCCGAGACGCTCCGCGAGGACCTCGGCCTCACCGGAACGAAGATCGCCTGCGGCGAAGGTCACTGCGGCGCCTGCACCGTGCTCGTCGACGGGGCACCAACGCTTTCATGCATCACGCTCGTGCATGCGGTCGGCGACCGCGAAGTCACGACGATCGAAGGCCTCCGTGACCACCCGCTCGTCGACGCGTTCGTCCGCGCCGACGCGTTGCAGTGCGGCTTCTGCACGCCCGGCCAGATCGTCTCCGCGTCGGCGCTCGTCCGCGATCAGCCCGAGCCGGCGCGCGACGACATCCGCCACGCGATGGCGGGCAACCTCTGCCGTTGCGGCACCTATCCGAAGATCGAAGAAGCGATCCTCGCCGTCGCGGCCGACGCGGATTGATGGCCCGCCTGATCCGCACCGAAAAGGAGGTCGAGGGCAAGTACACCGAGCAGTGGATCGTGGTCGAGGAGGATTCCCTCGACCAGTGGCCCGAGGGCCCGCAAACCACTGTCGGCCGCCCAGCCGCACGCGTGACCGGGCCGGCGCGGGCACGGGGCGAGGCGGAGTACACCGCGGACGTCCAGCTGCCGGGGATGCTGCACACCGCGGTCCTTCGGAGCCCACACGGACATGCTCGCGTCACGCGGCTAGAGCTCGGCCCCGCGCTCGAGGCTCCCGGTGTTCGCGGCGTCCTCACACCAGAGGAGTGCGAGCATCTGACGAGCGAGCCCGGCTATCCAGGTGAGCCCGTGGCGGCCGTGGCGGCCGACACGTTCGCGCAAGCGGAGGCTGCGCTCGCCCGGATCGACGTGGACTGGGAGATCGTCGAGCCGCGGCTCGATCCCGACGATGCAGTGCGGCGGGAAGAGCTCATCGGCGAGCCGCAACGCTACGAGCGCGGCGACGCTGATCGCGGGCTCGCCGAGGCGGACGTCGTCGTCGAGGCCGAGTACCGCACGCAGACCGTGCTCCACAACGCGCTCGAGACGCACCAGTCGGTCTGCGTGTGGGAGGGCGGCAGGCTGACCGTCTACACATCGACGCAATTCATCTGGGGCGTCCGAGCGGAAGTCGCCGAACACTTCGGCATCCCCGAGGACAGGGTTCGCGTCGTCTGCCGCTACATGGGCGGCGGGTTCGGCGCGAAGACGACACCGGGCGAGTACACGTACATCGCCGCGCAGCTCGCTCGCAAGACCGGACGCCCTGTTCGCTGCGCGCTGACGCGCCGGGAGGAGAATCTCGCAAGCGGAAACCGCCACGCGACCATCCAGCGGCTCGTAGCCGGGGCGCGCGAGGACGGAACGCTAACCGCGCTCGGAGGCGAGTTCACGATGGCCGTCGGATGGGACGGATTCCAGTCGTCCACCGCCGGTCCGATGCAAATGCTCTACGCCTGCGACAACGTGCGCACGGTCGAGTACGGCGCCAAGCTCAACACCGGACCGAACGCGGCGTTTCGCGCCCCCGGCTTCGTCGAGGGGACGTTCGGGCTCGAATGCCTCCTCGATGAGCTCGCAGCGAAGCTCGGCCTCGATCCCCTCGAGCTTCGCCGCCGCAATTACGCCGACTCCGACCTCGTGGACGACCGGCCGTTCTCGTCCAAGAACCTGCTCGAGTGTTACCGGCGGGCCGAACCGCACTGGGGGCGGCGCGACGAGGTCCGGGCGCGCTCCGAGGGTCCCTGGCGCCGGGGTGTCGGGCTTGCGAGCCAGATCTGGTACGGCGCCGGGGGTCCGCCCTCCTATGCCTGGGTGCGCGTCGGCTCCGACGGGCGGGCACACGTCATCACAGGCGGCCAGGACATCGGAACCGGGACGACGACGGCGCTCGCACAGATCGCCGCCGAGGAGCTCGGCCTCCCGCTCGACCGTGTGGAAATCTCGATCGGCGACTCCGACCGCGGTCCCTATGCGTCGATCTCGGCCGGCTCCTCCACGACGCCTAGCCTGGGACCGGCCGTGCGCGCCGCCGCCGCCGACGTGGCGCGCCAGATCGTCGAAGTTGCCGCCCAACGCCACGACCTCGAGGAGCGCGTGCTCTCGCTGCGCGACGGCAACGTCGTCTCGGCCGACGGGGGGTCGTGGGGGCTCGAGGAGATCACCGGCCTCTTCGACGACGCGCAGATCATCGGCAAGGGCTCGCGAGGGCCGAACCCGACGGGGATGCGCGTGCTCACGTTCGGGGTCCAGGTAGCCGAGGTGGCCGTCGATGTCGAGACGGGCGAGATCCGCGTCGAGCGAATCGCGGCGATCCACGACATCGGCCGTGTGATCAACCCTCTGGGTGCGTCGAGCCAGGTCGAGGGTGGCATCATCCAGGGCCTCGGGCACACGCTCTCCGAGCAGCGGCTCCTCGACCCGGAGTCGGGCGCCGTCCTCACACAGACGCTCGACGCCTACAAGCTTCCGACGATCGCCGACGTGCCGGAGATCGTCACCGAGCTTCTCGACATCCCCGACCCGCACCTGACGAACCTCGGTGCGAAGGGGCTCGGCGAGCCGCCGATCATTCCCACTGCCGCCGCGATCGCGAACGCGATCCGCGACGCGACCGGCGCAGACGTCCGGTCACTTCCAATCACCCGCGAGGAAATGCTGCGGGCGCTCGAGGAGGCGCGTGAGCGCGAGCGAGCTGTCGCTGGTTCGGCCGGCTAGCCTCGCCGAGGCGGTAGCGCAGGTCGAGAACGGCGCCCGCGCACTCGCCGGCGGAACCGATCTGGTCCCGCTTCTCCGTGACGGCCTCGTGCGCGCCGACACGCTCGTCGACGTTCGGGCCGCCCTCCCGCGTGGGATCCAGGGCACGCGGATCGGCGCCGGAACGACCCTCGCCGACCTCGAGCGCTCGGAGGAAGTGCCGCGCGCGCTTCGTGAGGCCTGCCGCCTGGCCGCCTCACCGCAACTTCGCAACATGGGCACGATCGGAGGGAACCTGCGCCAGGCGACGCGGTGCTGGTACTGGCGGCTCGGCTTTCCGTGCTTCCTCCACGGTGGCGACCGTTGTCATGCTCGCGCGGGCGAGCACCGTGAGCACGCGATCTTCGGAAACGAGCGGTGTGCGTCCGCGCACCCATCCGACCCCGCCGCCGCGCTTCTCGCGCTCTGCGCGACGGTCGAGACGGATCGGCGCGCGATTCCGATCGTGGAGCTTTTCCGGCTGCCGACCGACGACGAACGGGACGTCGTCGCCCTCGAGCCCGGCGAGCTCATCCTTTCGCTCGACGTCCCGGCCCCGGATGCGAGCGTCTACCTAAAGGCGATGGATCGCAGGCGCTTTGCGTTCGCGTTGGTCGGCGTTGCGGCTGCACGCTTCGGAGGCGAGGTTCGACTCGGGCTCGCAGGCGTCGCTCCGATCCCGTGGCTCCTCGCCGGCCCCGAAGGCCTCGACGAGGCAACCCCCCTTCCTGGCACGGCGTACAAGGTTCAGATCGCCCGCGCGCTCCTCGGGCGCGCCCTCGACGCCGTCGCCCCCGGCTAGCGCGGTTCGGTGATCGCGGCGGTCGTGCTCGCAGCGGGCGCCGGCTCGCGCTTCGGCGGGCCGAAGCAGCGGTTGCTCCTCCCGCGCGTGCTCGAGCGGGTCGGCGCGAGCTCGGTCGACGAGATCGTTGTCGTCTCCGGTGCGCACCCTCTCGACGCCGCGGGAGCACGCGTCGTCGATTGCCCCGACTGGGAGCGCGGACAGGGCGCGTCGCTCCGTTGCGGGCTCGAGTCGCTCGCTCAGGACGTCGGTGCGGCGGTCGTCTGTCTCGCGGACGGACCCAGTCTCGCTTCCGAGGCGATCGATCGCGTCGTCGAGACGTGGCGCCGCGGCGCCCAGGACGTCGTCGCGGCGAGCTACGGCGGCGAGCGGGGCCACCCCGTCGTTCTCGGGCGCGCCGTCTGGCCGGCCATCCCCGACGAGGGCGCCCGCTCGCTCGAAGCGCTCCTCGTCCCCTGCGACGACCTCGGGGCGCCGGGCGACGTCGACCGCCCCGAGGATCTCGACTTTCTCTAAAGCTCCGTACCGCTTTCCCTCCGTCAACGACGCTCTCGCGGCCGCGCTCATCTACGCGACCGCGCTCGGGATCTCGAAGCGCGAGGCTCGGCGGATCGCGGGGCTCCCGGTGCGCAGGGAACGGTGGTTGCTTCGCCGCTGGGTCAGCCAGCGTAGAGGCGACGCATGCGCGCCCCTACAGAATCGGCGTACGAAGAGCCGCCAGCTTCTCCTTGAGCTCGGGCGGCATCCCTTCGCTCCATGCCTGGCGCACGTAACGCCGGAGCGACTCCTCGAAGCGATAGCGCTTCCGGCAGTACCCACAGAGGTCGAGATGCGCCTCCGCTTCGAACCGCTCCGCCTCGGTCAGCTCGCGGTCGAGGTACGGCTGGAGAACCTCTTCGCATTTGTCGCACGGATCGATCATGTTGCGTCTCCGGTTGCTTCCTCTGCGAGCGCGCTCTTCAAAATCCTTCTTCCCCGATGCAGCCGAGACATCACCGTCCCGATCGGAATGTCGAGAATCTGGGCGGCGTCCTGGTAGCTGAAATCGCCGATGTCGACGAGGACGACGACATCGCGAAAGCCGTGGGGCACCGAGGCTAGGGCGTCCACGATCGTGTCTTGCGAGAGGCGCTCGACCACCTGCTCCTCGTCGTTGCCGGCACCGCTCTCCTCGAGACGGTTGTAGAGGTAGTAGTCCCCTTCCTCCATGGGCTGCGTGTCGGGGGAGCGCTGCTCGCGCCGGCCCCGGTCGATGTTGAGGTTCGTGAGGATCCGGAAGAGCCAGGCGCGAAGGTTCGTCCCCGGGGTGAACGAGCGCCAACTCCGAAAAGCACGGGCGTAGGTCTCCTGGACGAGGTCTTCCGCCTCCTCGCGCGTGCTCACGAGCCGCCGCGCGACGCGGTAGGCCTGATCGGACAGCTCCAGCATCTCCTCTTCGAAGCGAACACGGTCACGCGCCTCCTCGGCGATCCGCCTGGCATCGACCTCCGGCTGCACGTCGCTCACGGCCGCCGACACTACCAATGAACGGACGGAAAAGGCCCGCTATTCCGCGGGAGAAGCCGGATCGAGGAAGAGTCGGCCTTCGGCAAGGGACTCGACGTCCGCTCGATCGAGCGCGAGGGGAACGAGCTCGCCTGCCAGCCACGGCGGAATGAGGTCGTCGTAGTGCGGGCTTGCGACGTGGCCGGACTGGCCGGTCGAGAGCATGACGGCGTTCCCGCTCGGATCGCCGAGATCGAAGACGGCGCGCATCGAAGGCCCGATCACGGAGCCGTTCGGACCGGCTGCCGACGCCATGATCTGGACCGTGTCGGCGTCCCCGCCGACGGCGTACGGGCCGCGGCTGAGGACCCCGGACAGCCCGCGAATTCCATCGAAGGCGTGCGCGAAGCGTAGGCGATGATCGCGGCCGTGACGCCACGCCCCTCGATTCGGGCCGAGCACCCGCACCGCGTGCGTCAACGCCTGGCGGAAGACTCCCTCCCAGGTCCGGCCGTCGGCGAAGAACGTGTCGTCACGGGCCGCGAGCATCCTGAGGAGGGCGGGGCGGTTCCGATCGCAATAGCCGCCCGGAAGCGACTCTGGCTCGACCCGGACGAGTGGGTCCTCCGCCGCCTCGCCGTACGCCTCCCGCTCGAGGGCGCCGAGCAGCGCGGCGTAGACGGCGCCGCCCGCACTCTCGGAGCCAAGCTCGCCGTCCCACTCTTCCAGCACGTCGAGCGCCTGGTGCTCGAGCGGGTCGGGAGAGGAGAACTCACGCGCGATCTCGCGCAGCTCGAGCCCGGGAACCGAGAGCAGGTCGAGCTGGATCCGCCGGCAATCCTCGAGCGTCACGTGTTCCAGCTCGCCGAGGAGCTCCTCGATCCGCCTCGCGCGATAGCCGCTCAAGTACTCGCCTGGAAGCTCGTGCGGATAGTCCTCGCCGGCGATGCGATTGTTCGCCGTGACGATGAAGCCACGTTCCGGATCGCGTACGCGGGGAAGCTCGTCCTGCGCGATCCAGCCGTCCCACTCGTGTGACGAGTCCCACCCGGGAACCGGAACGCTGCCGTCACCGCCTGCCCGGCGTGGGATCGGTCCACCCGCGAGCCGGTAGGCGATCGCGCCGTCCGCATCGGCGAGGACGACGTTGTGCGGCGGCGCGGCGAACCGGTCGAGAGCGCGATCGGCCTCGGCGACGCAGCGCGCGGTCATCAGGTCGAGCAGCGAGCGCGTGGTCTCGCCCGGCTCGTGCGCGCTCCAGCGCAGGGCCAGCGCCTCGTTCGTTCCCGAGACCCGCGCGACGACCGGGCCGTGTCGCGTGACGACGGCGCTCTCGCGTACCGGTGCGCGCCGGCCGCGCACGCGGATCTCCTCCTCGACGACCTCCGCCTCGGCCCAGTCCCCGTCAGCCTCGTACCGGGTCGAATCGCCGGGATCGAACCGCTCGACGAAGAGGTCCTGTGTGTCGATCATCGCGGTCGTGAGGCCCCATGCCACGCGTTCGTTTCGGCCGAGGACGACGACGGGGGAGCCTGGGACCGTGAACCCGGCCGCCTCACCCTCGTCCCAGACGACGTGCTGGACATGCCAGGTCGCAGGCATGCCGAGCAGGAGGTGCGGGTCGTTCGCGAGGATGGGCTTGCCGTTCGCAGTTCGCGATCCTGCGACGACCCAGCTGTTCGACGCGCCGGAGCCGATCCGATCGCGGCGAGTGGCGGTCTGCACCTCGAGCCGCTTCGGCACGATCACCGGGTGGTCTTCAGGGTAGTCGGGATCCAGCCGCCGCGCGCGCTCTTCACCCACCCGCTCGGCGAGCCTCATGCGCGCGATCTCATTCTCCCAGTTTCCCGAGAGGGTGACCGCGAACATCTGGCCCGGCGCAAGCGCATCAGCGAGCGTCCACGGCTCCGGGCGGACGCGGGCGAGCCGGAGCTCGAGGGGAAGACGGCCGCGCGCGATGAACTCGTTCACGCCCGCGCAGTACGCCCGAAGGAGCGACACCGTCTCCGGATCGCAGGCTCGGAGGTCCTGCTCGGCGGCCCAGCGAAGCCGCAGGCGCCGCGCGAGACGGTCGAGGTCGAGCGTCCGCGCGCCCGCAACCTCCGACAGGCGGCCCGACGCGAAGCGGCGGATCATCTCCATCTGAAAGAGACGATCCTGCGCATGGACGAATCCCTGAGCACGCACGAGGTCGTGGCGGCTCGATGCATAGACGTGGGCGAAACCGAAACGATCGCGGATCACCTCGACCGGCCGGTCGAGCCCGGCGAGATTGAGGGTACCGCTCGTCTGAGGAAGCGACCGGCGCGCGAGCCGGCGAACCGGTCTCATCCGACCGGGCGGAACCCGGCCTTCGCCATCGCGTCGAGAATCTCGTCGCGGCGCACGCGCTCGTCGTCCCAGGTGAGCGCGACCTGTCCCATCAGATTCGCGTTCGCCGCTTGGAGCCCCTCGAGCCCCCGCAGCGCGCCGCCGAGCCGCATGACGCATCGCTCGCAGCGGATACCCGAAACCTGAAGCGTCTCTGACTGGAGACTCATCGCCGCCAATGCTACGTGCGCGCCACCAGGTGCTCGCACAGTGCGCGGAGACCGTCGCTTCGCCCGATCTTGAGCTGCTCTTCCGCCTGCGCGAGACCTTGCAGAGGCGAGAGGAGGTCACCTGTGCCGAGCTCGTCTACCCAGGGCGCGAGGTCCGCGAGCAACTCCGCGAGAAGGTCGGTGGCGGAGGAAACGCGCGTCCCGTCGGGATGGATGAGCTCTGCCCCTGAGCCGAAGCGGAGCGCCGCCCAGCGGTTCTGTTCGTACAGCCCACGGTCGGCGGGGCAACCCCGCGTCGAAGCAGCGACGAGAGCCTGGATGAGCGCGGCGAATGCAACGGAGGCCTCGAGCCGCGTCGGCTGGTCGGGCATGCGGATCTCGAGCGTCCCGAAGCGGGGGTGCGGACGCACGTCCCACCAGATGCGCGTGTATTCGTCGGCGAGGTCGAGCTCGACCAGCCGCTCCGCGAAACGCTCCCATTCGCCGTACGAGCCGAAAATCGGCGGAGCTCCGGCGCGGGGCAGGAGCGCAAGGGTCTCCGCCCGGCTCGAGGCGAGCCCGGTCTCGCGGCCCGCGAGATACGGCGAGTTCGCGGAAACGGCCAGGACGACCGGAAGCCACGGCAAGACGGCCTCGAGCGTTCGCATGCACGCCTCCGGGCTCGCGACCCCGACGTGGACGTGCAGGCCGGAGACGAACTGGCGGCGCGCAGACGGGCCTGCGTACTCGACGAAGCGGAGGTACCCCTCGTCCGGCGTGATCGCCTGCTCTTCCGGGCGAGCGGGCGGCCAGGAGGCGGAGGCGGCGAGGACGAGACCGTGTCGGACCGCGCGTCGCTTCGCCTCCGCTCTCAGCGCGCCGAGCTCCTCAGCAGCCTCGGGAGCCGACGCGCAGACGCCGGTGTTGAGCTCCATGACCGAGGCGAAGAGCTCGGCCTTGAAGCGCTTCCCGTCGAGGAGGTCTGCCGGCACGGGCGCCGGCTCGAGCGTGTCCGCGTCGAGGACAAAGAGCTCCTCCTCGATCCCGACCGTCCAGGCGGCGCTTTCCCCGAAGGCGTGCGGAATCACGGCCCCATCGTAGGGGCCGGGGACACTCGGCTACCCGGTGACGCTCGTCGGCTGGCGGCCGAGCTCGACGTTCACGGTCTCCGTGTCGTCCTCGCGCTTGACCTCGAGCCTGAGCGTGTCGCCCGGCTCCTTCGACGTGACGATCTCGCGGAGCTCGTCGGCCGACTCGACCGGGCGGCCGTCTGCCTTCGTGACGACGTCTCCGCCGATCACGTAGGAGTTGCCCTCGACGATCACGGAGGTCGTCCCGCCTCGAACGCCCGCCTCCTCCGCCGGGCTACCAGGGCGGACGCTCGTGATCAGGACGCCCTTCTCGGCGGGGAGGTTGAACGACTTGGCGACCTTCTCGTCGATCGTCTGCATCTCGACGCCGAGGTACGGATGGTCGACGCGGCCGGTCTCCATGATCTCCGAAGCGACCTCGCGCACGGTGTTGACCGGGACGGCGAATCCGATCCCGACGTTTCCCTCCGACGTCCCACCGGTCTCGATCTGCGTGTTGACGCCGATCACACGGCCGGCCGCGTTCAGGAGCGGCCCGCCGGAGTTTCCCTTGTTGATCGCGGCGTCGGTCTGGATCACCTTGTCGATCGTGAAGCCGCTGGGTGCCTGGATCTGGCGCTGAAGCGCGCTCACGATCCCTGCCGTCGCGGTCCGGTCGAGTCCGAACGGGTTTCCGATCGCGATCACACCGTCCCCGACGTCGATCGAGTCGGAGTTGCCGAGCTGGAGGGGAGTGAGCGCGCGGCGGTGCGCATCGATCTTCAGAACGGCGATGTCGGTCGACGGGTCGGCGCCGATGACCCGTGCCTTGATCCGGTCCTCGCCCGAGAAGTTCACGAACACCTCGTCGGCTCCCTGGATCACGTGGTAGTTCGTGACAATGTGGCCGTCCTTGTCGATCACGAACCCCGAGCCGAGCGACTGCGCGCGCTGCTCGCCGAAGAACGGGTCTTCGCTGACCGCGTTCGACGTGACCTGGACGACACCGGGCGAAGCGTCCCGGTACACCCTCGCGACCGTGCCGGCGGCCTGGTCGTCGCTGAGGGCGGCTGGGGATGCCGTCGAGTCAGCGCCCTCGCGAATGACGGTCGTCGTTCCTCCCTCGTTCAAGACAGCCGTCTCGACGGCAAGCGCCGCCCCTCCGCCGAGGAGCGCCGCGAGGACGAGCGCGAGAAACGTCCGCATCTCGAGATTGGTTATAGCGCCGGTTGCTTAAACCTCCGTTTGCGCAGCGTTAAGCGGCGGTTAAGGCCCGTCCCGGCGTCTCAACAAAGATCAGCTCGCTCCGCGGTTAGGATGGTCCGGTGAACTACGCCTTTGCCGGCAAGCCAACGTCTCCGGCGTTCGAGCAGCTCGCGAAAGAGCTCGGCGAGGCGCTCGACGCGCGCGGTTTCGAGCGCGCCCCGGGCGACCCGCGCGAGGCCAATCTCGTCCTCAATCTGATCGATCCCGGGAGCCCGAGGCCGTTTCGCCGGCGCTCGCGGGGAACGTTCGTGGCCGCGATTCACGAGCAGCCGAGCGTTCCCGAGGACGTTCTGAAGACGAACTATCCGCTGCTCGTCCGCGCGCTCGCGAACATCGTTCTCTGCTATGTGCCGAACGAGGGCGTCTGGTTCACGACGATGGAGCGAGGCCACTACGGCGTCCCTACCGAGAACGGCCAGCAAGGGCTCGCCGAGGGCGTGATCGAGCGACTTGCGCCGCTGGCGCTCTCGAAGCTCGTCATCGACAACGAGTTTCGTACCGACCTCGAGCCCGAGCTCTGGAACGGCGACGAGGTCACCGAGGAGATCCGGGAGGCGGGGAAGCGGATGGGCGACCTCGACCTCCTGCCGGCGCCGTTTCCGATCGAGGAGCTCCTCGACGAGCAGGACCTCCGCCATGTGAAGCGTCTCTACGGCATCGGCGGCCTCTCCTACGGAAACCTCTCCCAGCGCAAGGACGAGCGGCGGTTCTGGATGAGCGCGAGCGGCGTCGACAAGACGAAGCTCGACATGCCCGGCCGCGACATCCTCCTGGTCACGGACTACGACGCTGCGGGCAACAAGATGGTCCTGAGCGTGCCGCCCGAGGTGGAGCCACGGCGAGTCTCGGTCGATGCGATCGAGCACTGGATGATCTACCAGGCTCATCCCGACGTCGGCGCGATCCTCCACGTCCACGCGTGGATGCAGGACATCCCCGCGACGGACATCAACTTCCCGTGTGGGACGGCCGAGCTCGCGACGAGCGTTGCCGAGGTCCTCGACCAGGAGCCCGATCCAGCCCACACCGTGATCGGACTTCGAAACCACGGGATCACCGCGACGGGCGAGAGCCTCACGGAGATCCTCGACCGGATCGAGCCGAAGGTGCTTCGTCAGATCCCGATGTCGTGAGCGTCGCCGGCGAGCGGCGGTTTCGGACCGCGCACATATCAGAGGTGCCCACGCTCGCGAGCGATCTCGTAGAGGCGGAGTGGAAACCCGTTCGTTTCCAGTTCGGGATCACGGGGTTCGGCGCCAACGGGTACGTCGGCCGGTCGAAAGGCGAGCTCGTGATCGAAGAGCACGCGGACGGCGAGCACGAGGAGCTCTACGTCGTCCTCGGCGGAACGGCGCGGTTCACGGTCGACGGCGAGACCTTCGACGCGCGGTCCGGCACGCTCGTCTTCGTACCGGTGGGCGTCGAGCGGGGCGCTTGGGCGGCCGACCCCGACACTGCGATCCTCGCGATCGGAGCGCCGCCGGGCACTGTCCCCACGTCCGGATGGGAAAAGAAACGCCTCCCCACGTAGCGCGAGCACGCCTCGCTCCCTGACGACAGCACGCTGTCAGGGCGACCTTTCGCGCCGGCCTTGCCCCCGGCGGCTTCCGGCTCGCCGCGGGAGCCGCACCGAGGCCAACGAGGGTCTGACCCTCGCAGGTGGCTCGGCAGGACATGGCGAGTGCAACAAGAGTGACACGAAGCTGTGACGATTTGTGCACGGCGGCCCTGGTCGCCCCCTGCTGAGGCAGGATTTGGCGCTGCCTGTGTCCTTCGAGAATGGATGACGCGGGCTGTCCAGCCTGGTCCCGAATCATGAGATCTGTAATGGCGCGGCCGAGGGCCGGTCATGACCGGCCCCTACAGAAATTGGGTGGCGGTGTCCGCGATTGTCTCGTTCGCCGGTCTGCTCGTGAAACCGAGCTCCCGTTCCGCCTTCGCAGGCGTCGCGAACCACCAGTTCGTCGCGAGACGGATCTCGCCGGGCTTCACCGGCCACGGAATGATCCGAGATCCCGCGCGGGCGACGCGCGGGTGAACGCCGACCATCCGACGGCGGATCCCGGTCACCGCGGCCAGGCGTGCGAAGAAATCGCGCCAGCTGAGGTTCCCGTCCTCCCCCGTGAGGATGTAGCGCTCTCCCGTCCGCCCGCGGTCCGCGAGCGCGACCAGGCCGGCCGCGACGTCACGGGCGTCGGCTACCGACAATCCTCCAGCCGTGTGGATGCGAAGCGTCCCCTGTAGGTACCGGTACACAGGCCAAGTCGACACGCGGTAGGGGTCATTCGGCCCGAGCACGAATCCAGGATTCGCGACCACCGCGTCCATCCCATCCGAAACGGCCTCGAGGACAAGGCGCTCGCCCTCGCGCTTCGAAGCGACGTAGGGCAGGCGCGCCACCTGTTCGGGGAACGGTTGCCGCTCGTGCGCGGGATGATCCGGCGAGGCCGCCGGGCCGATCGTCGAGAGGCTCGCCACATGGACGAACCGCGCCCCGGGTTCGACTGCAGCCAGGACGGCGCGCACGCCGTCCACGTTCACCGACCACAAACGCGCCGCGTCCCGTCGCTCATGCGCGACGATCCCGGCAGCGTGGAACACGAGCTCGCAGCCTGAGGCGGCGCTCCGAAGCGCCTGCTCGTCGTCCATCGAGCCGCGAACCACGTCGACTCCGAGGTCGGCGAGCCAGCAGTCGTCGGTCTGCGGGCGCACGAGTGCGCGCACGCCGTCCCCCCGCTCGACGAGCAGCGGAACGAGATGGCGCCCCAGAAATCCAGTCGCCCCGGTAACAAAGACGGTCACGGGCGCGGGCGAGCAAAGACCACGAGGAGGCTCAGCCGCTCGTAGTCCGTGAAGCGATGCCGAGCCCGAGCTGGGACGAAGAGCGCGTCGCCGAGACGAGCCTCGATCCTCTCGCCCTCGACCTCGAGCACACCGCTTCCTTCGAGGACGACGTAGATCTCGTCGTCCTCGTGCGGTTCCTGGCGGTCAGGTTCCGGAGCAACGAGCTCGTAGACCCCGAGCTCGAGGCCGGGCGACTCGTGCAGGATCTCATAGCCGCCGGGCCCAAGCTGTCGTGCCACGCTGCCAAGGTGAGCGCCCTCCACGCGGCGAGCCTACTACGATCGCTTCCGTGGCCCAGGAGTTCGCCGAGGTCGTCGTGATCGGGGGTGGGGCGATGGGCGCGAGCACGGCGTACCACCTCACCGCGCTCGGCGTCGCGGACGTCGTCCTCCTCGAGCGAGACGCGCTCGCGGGCGGCTCGACAGGCCGCTCGGCCGGCGGGATTCGGGCGCAGTTCGCCGACGAGCTCAACATCCGCATCGCGCTCCGCTCGATGGCCGAGTTCGAGACGTTCGACCAGCGATTCGGTGTCGACATCGCGTTTGACCCGTGCGGCTACCTCTTTCTGCTCGACAACGAACGCGACGTCGCGCGCTTCCGGGCCGCGCTCGAGCTCCAGGCGGCGCACAATGTGCCCTCGAGCGAGCTCACGCCGTCTCAGGCGGCCGAGATTGTGCCCCAGATCGAGACCGGCGACCTCCTTGCCGCGACCTATTGCCCGCTCGACGGACGCGCGACGCCCGAGGCTGTCGTCGCCGCCTACGCGGAGGCGGCGAGGGCACGCGGTGCCCGGATCTTCCAGGGCGAGGCCGTCGAGCGGATCCACGTGCGAAATGGCCGGGTCGAGGCCGTGGAGACGCCGTCCAGACGGATCGCGACCGAAACGGTCGTCTGCACGGCCGGGGTGTGGACGCGCGGGCTCGCGGCTCTCGTCCGCCTCGACGTCCCGGTCCGGGGAGAAAGCCGCTGGATCTTCTTCACGCCCGAGGCCGGGGGATTGCCGGATCGCGTTCCGCTCACGATTGACTTCACGACGAGCTTCTACTTCCATCGGGAAGGGCCGGGCCTCGCCTTCGGCGGCCGCGAGCAGACGGCCGAAGAGCTCGCCGGACCCGCCACACGCCGCCTTCCGGTACTCGCAGATCTCCCTATCCAGACATCGTGGTGGGGCTATTACGAAATGAGCCCCGATCACAATGCGATCGTCGGCGAGTCGGCCGATCCGGGGCGGTTTCTCTACGCAACCGGCTTCTCGGGCCATGGATTCCAGCAGAGCCCGGCGGTCGGAGAGCACCTTGCCGAGCTCGTCGCGGGGCGCGAGCCGACGCTCGATCTCTCACCCTTCAGTCTCGAGCGGTTCACGAGCGGCGCAGTTCGGGAAGAGCAGTTCGTGATCTGATCATGCGCCTCTTCGTCGCCGCCCGTCATGCCCAGTCGACCTTGAACGTGGAGGGCCGCGTGAACGGCGATCCGGGGCGACCGGTCGGCCTCACGGAGCTCGGGCGCGAGGAGGCGCGGCAGCTTGGGATCCAGATCGCCAACATCCCGTTCGAAGGCTGCTTCCACACACGTTTCTCCAGGACAAAGGAGACCGCGGCGCTCGCGCTCGCCGGACGAAAAGTTCCCTTCGAGACCGAGCCGCTGCTCGACGACATCGACGTCGGAGACTTCGACGGCGCGCCGGTCGAGGAGTACCGGGAGTGGAAGCACTCCCACGCCCGTCGTGAGCGCTTCCCCGGCGGCGAGAGCCTGGACGACGCCGCCGCGCGGTACGCGCAGGGGTGGCGACGCGTTCTCGAGACCGCGCATGCGGCCGTTCTCATCGTCTGCCACGAGATCCCGCTTCGGTACGCCCTCAACGGCGCGAACGGCTCGGACTCGCTCGACGGGCCGATTCACGAGCTCCGGAACGCCGCGCCCTACCTGTTCACGGAAGCGACCCTCGAACGCGCGGTGGAGGGGATCGAGGCGCTCACCGCGAAGGCTGCGTAGCCGATGGCCAGACCACGACGATTCCCGTTGCGACGACCTCCGCCTCCGCCACCGGAACCTCCGGTCTACGAGGAGGTCGTCGAGGAGTACGAGGCCGGCCCAGCCCCGGGCCCACCCGGTGCACCACCGTGGTTTCGGGGAGTCTGGTTCTGGCTCGCCCTCCTCGCGGCACTGATCGTCGTCGGCCTCGTGATCCTGCTCGCACGTGAGCTCGACGACGACGGCCCGGGGACGCGAACGGCGACGGTCGCAGTCGTCCCGGATGTGCTCGGCCTGAGTCGGGACGAGGCGGGCGTTCGCCTTGGGGATGCGGGCTACGGCGTCGCGATCGCCTTCGAGCCCGACCCGGCCCCGGAGGGCGAGGTGATCAAACAGGAACCCGACGCCGGCTCGGCGCTCGAGGCGGGGGAACGCGTCCTGCTGATCGTGTCCGCCGGGCCGGAGTAACGCTAGAGTTCGGACGACCGGGGAGCCGCTGCGGAGCGGCTGAGAGGAGGCTCCGAGCCTCGACCCGACGAACCTGATCTGGGTAATGCCAGCGAAGGGAGGCCGTTGAAGCCCGAAGAACGGACGTGGGGGATCACGCCCGTCCCGGAACGTCTGCGCACGCTCTCCGCGCTCGACCTGACGCTTCTCTGGGGCAACCTCGGCGTCAGCCTGCTCGTACTCGTCGCGGCCGCGTTTCTCGTCCCCGCGCTCTCCCTTCCTGAGGCGCTCGCCGCGATCCTCGTCGGCGGCCTCCTCGGGAACCTGATGCTCGGCCTTGCCGGGATGATCGGCGCGGACGGCCGCGTCCCCACGATGGTCCTCCTCCGCGCGCCGCTCGGTCGCCGCGGCTCGTACCTCCCGACGGCGCTCAACGTCGCGCAGTGCCTCGGCTGGGCGATCTTCGAGATCATCATCATCGCGGCTGCGGCGAGCGCGCTCTCCGAGGAACTTCTCGGATTCACGGGGAAGGAGCTCTGGACGATCGTCACGGGCGCGATCGCGCTCGGGCTCGCCCTCCTCGGCCCTGTCGGCTTCGTGCGCCGGTTCGTGCGGAAGTTCGCCGTCTGGGTCGTCCTCGCCTCGCTCGTCTACCTGACCTGGTGGGCCCTCGCCGAGGCCGACCTCGGCGCGCTGTGGTCGGCACCGGCCGAGGGTGGCTCCTCGTTCGTCCTCGGGGTCGACCTCGTCATCGCGATCACGGTCAGCTGGACGCCCCTCGTCGCCGACTACACGCGGTTCGCGCGCGGCGGCCACGGCGCCTTCGCCGGCACGGGCGGCGGCTACTTCCTCGCCGGCACGTGGATGTTCCTCCTTGGCGTACTACTCGTGCTCGCGCGCGGCCTCAGCGACCCGGCCGAGATTCCCGCTTCCGTCGCCGCAGCCGGCGTCGCGAGCGGCCTCGCCCTCCTCGCCGTCACGGTGGACGAGACCGACGAGGCGTTCGCAAACGTCTACTCGACCGCCGTGTCGATCCAGAACCTCCTGCCACGCGTGTCTCAGCGGCTCCTGATCGCGGTGATCTCGGCCCTCGCCACCGTCGGCGCCCTCACGATCCAGCTGCGAAACTACGAGACGTTCCTGCTCCTCCTGGGGTCGTTCTTCGTTCCGCTCTTTGGCGTCCTCCTCGCGGACTGGCTCCTATCCGACGGGCACTACCGCTCGAACGACTTCTTCAGCGGTCCCGCATTTCGCCCCGCCTTGATCGTTGCCTGGATCGCAGGGTTCGCGCTCTACCAATGGCTGCATCCGCTCGGGCCCCCGTGGTGGACCGAGCTCGTGGCGCGGGCGCACCCGCCGTCGATCGCGATCGGGTCGTCGCTTCCGAGCTTCGGGCTCGCCTTCGGCCTGGCAGCGCTCGCCATCCTCGTCTCGCGCGAGCGAACCGCGTCCCAACCGGCTTGAACACGTGATCGCGGTCGCCGGCTGCGAGGACGCGCTCTATCTCGTCGAAGTGGGCGCGACCGTCGAGGAGGACGGGCTTGTGGGGCGCGACCCGGACGGCCGCGTCGACCGAGAGCGAAGGCCCGGTCTCGCGCCGGCCTGGGCGGCCGGTCAGCTCGTGGACGCCGATGCGGCCGGTTCGACGATCGTGCTCGCACTCGATCGGAAGCCGCCGCTTCTCATCTCGCGCGACGCCGGGCAAACCTGGACTGAGCGCGGGTCGGGGTTACCCGCCGGCCGCGCCGTCGCGCTCGGCGACAATCCGGACGACGTCCTCTACGCGGGGAGAAATCGCCTTTACGTCTCACGGAACGGCGGCGTGTTCTGGCGGGCGCTCACGGTCGAGCTTCCAGAGATCCACGACATCGCCTGGGGATAGTCTCGACGGGTGCCGGATCCACTCACGACTCACGGCGAGCTCGACGAAGCGCTTACCCTCGCGGTCGACGCCGCTCGCGCGTATCTCGCCGGCCTCGACGAGCGGCCGTTGCACGACGGCGATCCGGACCGAGCGGCCGCTCGACTCCGGACTCCGCTCCCGGAGGACGGGGACGGAGCTCCTGCGGCCCTTCGCGCGCTCGTGGAAGACGGATTGGACGGAAGCGTGGCTTCTGCCGGGCCCCGCTGCTTTCACTTCGTCACCGGCGGAGTTACGCCGGCCGCGCTCGCGGCCGATTGGCTTGCGTCGACGCTCGACCAGAACACGGCGGCGTGGGTCGAGTCCCCGCTCGGCGCCGAGCTCGAGCGACTTGCGCTCGACTGGCTCACGGACCTCTTCCGGCTCCCCGGCGACTGGGGCGGAGTGCTCACGACCGGAGCGACGATGGCGAACTTCGTCGGGCTCGCAGCCGCACGGACCTGGTGGGGAGATCGTCATGGTGTCGATGTCGCGGAACAGGGGCTTGCGGGCCTCCCGCCCGTCCCGGTCCTCACGAGCGGCCACCTCCACTCGAGTGCGGCCAAGGCGCTCGGCATGCTCGGGATCGGCCGCGCAAATGTCCACCGCCTCGCCTGCGACGCCGTCGGAACTCTCGACAGCGACGCGCTCGTGCGCGCTCTCGCGGCGCTAGACGGAGCGCCCGCGATCCTCGTGGCGAATGCCGGCGAGGTCAATGCGGGCCACTTCGATCCGATCGCCGAGATGGCCGATCTCGCGGAGCGGCACGGCTCCTGGCTCCACGTCGACGGCGCGTTCGGCCTCTTTGCGCGAACCGCGCCCGCGGCGGCTGCGCACGCCGAAGGAATCGAGCGCGCACAGTCGGTGATCTCAGACGGGCACAAGTGGCTGAACGTCCCCTATGACTGCGGCTTCGCCTTCGTGCGCGATCGATCACTCCTTCCGCGCGTTTTCGGGGCCACCGCCGCGTACCTCCCGCCGGTCGACTTCGAGCGTCCGAACTTCGCCTATCTCGGGCCGGAAGGCTCCCGGCGCGCGCGGTCGCTCGCCGTGTGGGCGACACTACGAGCCTACGGGCGAAACGGCGTCCGCGCGATGGTCGAGCGGCACCTCGCGCTCGCCCAGCGCATCGCAGACCGCGTCGACCAGGCACCCGATCTCGAGCGGCTCGCCGATGTGCCGCTCAACATCGTCTGCTTCCGGTACCGGCCTCCCAACATCGGCGAGGACGCGCTCGACGACCTCAATGCGAGTCTCGGGGAAGCGGTTCTCGCCGACGGCCGCGTCTTCGTCGGGACGACGCTCTACGGGGGCCGCGTCGCGTTCCGCCCGGCGATCGTCAACTGGCGAACGAGAGAGCAAGACGTCGACCTGCTCGTCGACGTAATCCGCGAGCTCGGCGCACGCCTCAATCCAGCTTGAACTCACCGCGCGCCACGATCACCGCTGATCCGCCTACCTCGACCTTCTCGATCTGCTCAGCCGTGCCTTCGACTCGCGCGTAAAGCGTGCTCGGCCGGCCGACCTCCGCCCCCTGCGCGATCTCGATCTCCTCGCCGAAGGAGATCCGGCCGTGACGCGCGAGGTGACACGCGAGCGGACCAGCGGCAGAGCCCGTGGCCGGGTCCTCCGGAACGCCGTCCGCGGGAGCGAACATACGCGTCTTCCACTGCGCTCCCTCGCCCGCAAAGCAGCTCGTCCCGACGATCCCCTGCAGCCGGGCAAGCGCGGTCAGGTCCGGCTCGACCGAGGCGACGGCGTCCGCGTTCGGGAGCGCGACCATGACGTGCCGGATCCCGAGATCGTAAAGCTCGACCGGAAGCGCTGACCGCTCGACGCGGAGCGCCGCGAGCAGCTCGTCCTCGCGCTCGAACGCCTCGATGCGCGGGATCGGCAGCGACATCCATCCGAACACGATGCGCGCGCCCTCGCGCTCGAGCGTGACCGGGACGACCCCGGCGCCCGTCTCTAACCGAAGCTCGATGCGCTGCAGCGGGCCCCCGAGTACGAACGCCGTCCCGAGAACCGGATGTCCCGCAAATGGCAGCTCGGCCATCGGCGTGAAAATGCGAATCCAGACGTCCCCGTCACCCGCGGCCGGGTAGACGA
>JACCYG010000326.1 GCA_013696595.1 Actinomycetota bacterium
TCCTTTCCGGCGGCATCTCCTGGCCGTGGGCTGCACCCGCGGCGCGTGAGATCGACTCGTTCATGAGCGTGCCTCCGAGATCGTTTGCACCCGCACGAAGAGCAGCCTGGGCGCCGGCGACTCCGAGCTTCACCCAGGAAGCCTGGATGTTCGTGATGGCCGGGTGCAGCGCCAGCCTGCCGACGGCGTGCATGAGGAGGGCCTCGCGGAAGGTGGGGCCCTGGCGCGCTTTTCCCTTCAGGAAGATCGGCGCCTCCATGTGGACGAAGGGGAGCGGCACGAACTCGGTGAACCCGCCGCTCTTCTTCTGCTGTTCGCGTAGGTGGATCAGGTGCCGCGCCCAGCTCCTCGGCCCCTCGACCGAGCCGAACATGATCGTCGTCGTCGAGCGCAGGCCGACCCGGTGGGCGGCGTCGTGGACCTCGAGCCACTGTGCGGTCGTGACCTTGTCAGGGCAGAGGATGCGGCGTACTCCGTCGTCGAGGATCTCCGCGGCGGTGCCGGGCAGCGAGGCGAGCCCGAGGTCGCGGAGCCGTTCGAGGTAGTCGGCCAGCTGGAGGCCGAGGGTCGCGGCGCCCTGCCATACCTCGAGCGCGGAGAACGCGTGCACGTGCAGGTCCGGAAGCTCGCTCTTGATCGTCTCGCAGACCTCGGCGTAGTAGTCGCCGGTGAAGCCCGGGTGGATGCCGCCCTGGAGACAGACCTCTACCGCACCGCGATCCCAGGCCTCGCGGCAGCGCCGGACGATCTCGTCGAGAGGAACAAGATACGGCGCGCCGCGGAGGTTCGCCGCGAGCTTGCCCTTCGAGAACGCGCAGAAGCCGCAGCGGAAGTAGCAGACGTTCGTGTAGTTGATGTTCCGTGTGACGACGTAGGTGACGGTGTCCCCGCACACGTCGCGCCGGAGTGCGTCGGCGGCGGCCGTGACCGCGCGGAAGTCGTCGCCGCGCGCCTGGAAGAGAGTGGTCACGTCGGCCTCGTCGAGCTCGATCTCGGCGCGGAACTTGGCGAGCACTTCCTTGACAGGACCGCCGCCGTTTAGGCGCATTCCGTTACCCACGTGTGCGGAATTTCCGGCTACGCTCGAAAGCGGGTGGTGGGCCGGGGTGCCCCAAGAAGGCTCCGCAAATTGCATTGAATCGGAGGGCGGGCCCGATGCACCCGCCGCCCAACCGTCCTCGCGTGCGTGGCCCGTCCCGTCCGCCCGCGCGCGGATGGCGGCGGCCACTCGCGGTTCCGTCCACCGATCGAGGTCATGAACGTACTCCGGGTAGATCGGGAGCCGCGGCACGAGCTCGAGGCCGCGCGCCCGCGTCGCGGCCGCCAGACGTTCCACCTCGGGCCAAGGAGCCTCCGGGTTCACGTGGTCGATCGTCACGGGCGACACGCCGCCCCAGTCGTTGATGCCCGCGTCGAGAAGCCGCGGGAACTCGTCATAGGAGAGGTTCGGCGGGGTCTGGATGTTGACGTCTGGCCCGAGCACGATCCGCGAGACCGCCGCCGTCCAGAGGAGATCCTCGAGCGGCGGCTCCGGGTGCGACGCCATCTTCGTCCCGGGCTTCGCGCGGAAGTTCTGCACGATGAACTCCTGCACATGGCCGTAGCGCTCGTGCAGTGCGCGGACTGCGAGAAGCGCATCGATCCGCTCCGCGCGCGTCTCGCCGATCCCGATCAGGATTCCGGTCGTGAAGGGAATCGCAAGCTCGCCGGCCGTCCCGATCGTCTCGAGCCGTCGCGCTGGCACCTTGTCCGGTGACCCGAAGTGCGCGCCGCCGCGCTGGGACAGCCGTTCTGAGACCGTCTCGAGCATGATCCCCTGCGACGCGGTCACGCCGCGCAGGAGTGAGAGCTCCGCGCGCGTCATGACCCCGGGATTCGCGTGCGGGAGCAGCCCCGTCTCTTCGAGCACGAGCTCGCACATCCGCGCGAGGTACTCGACCGTCGTCTCGCAGCCGAGCTCCGCCAGCTCCTCCCGGGCGATGCGGTAGCGAAGCTCGGGCTTGTCGCCCAGGGTGAACAGCGCCTCGTGGCAGCCCGCGTCCGCGCCGGCGCGGGCGACGGCGAGCACCTCCTCATCCGTCATGTACGCGCGCTCGCCCCGGCGTGGCGGTTGGGCGAACGTGCAGTAGTGGCACACATCGCGGCAGAGCTTCGCGAGCGGGATGAAGACCTTCGGTGAGTACGTGACGACCGAATCCCTCCGCTCTGCCCGCAATGCCTGCGCGCGAGCGAGGAGCTCTTCGAGCGGCGTGCCGGTGAGCGCGTACGGATCCATCACACGAGCCCCCCGGTGACCTGGAGGATCTCGTGGAGAACCGCGTGCGCCCGTGTCGTCTCCTCGTGCTCGCGCAGACGCCAGACGTCCGCCGGATTGTCCACGTCGAACGCGAGCTCAGGATCGTCGACGACCGCCGCCTCGACTTCCGCGGCGCGCGCGCGTTCGACGGTCAGCACGGCTGCGCCGGTGACGCCGAACGCCGGCTCGAATGCTCCGACCTCCCGGAGCACGAGGGCGTTCACCCCGCCGTCGCTCGCTGGGGCCAGGGCCACGGGCTTCGCGGCCTCCGCGAGGCGGTCGAGCGAGTGCCCCGACGCGAGCGGACAGTCGCCCATGACCACGAGAGCACCGGCGCGGACGCGCGGATCCCCGAGGGCGCACGCGATCGCCTGCGCGTGGCCCGTCCCGTCGTCGACGAGGACCTCGGCGTCGCCGCGCGCGAGACTCGGGTTCGGCGTCACGACGAGTATCTCCGACACCGCGCTCGCATCGGCGCAAGCGGCGAGGACGTCGGCCAGCATGGCCTCGACGAGCCGCGCACGCTCGTCTGGAGAAAGGAAGCCGTCGAGCCGGCTCTTCCCGTCACGCCCCCTGACCGGAACGATCGCGAGCACGGCTCGGAGCATACGCAGCCCAATCGCCCTCGCGCCGCCTCGCCCGCACACGCACGGGCGCGCCCTCGTGCTGCATGATCGCAAGGAGGAATGCAGCGCATACGACGACTTTGTGACACGCGATGACGGCGCGCCTCGCCGTCCTCTGCGGCGGCCTCGGCGGGTCCCGGTTCGTCGACGCCCTCGCGCGCGCGGCCGGGCCCGAGGCCGTCACGGCGATCGGGAACGTGGGAGACGACGTCGAGATCCTCGGCCTCCACGTCTCGCCCGACCTCGACACCGTTCTCTACACGCTCGCTGGCCTCCTCGACGAAGAGCGCGGCTGGGGGGTGCGCGACGAGACCTACAACGCGCTGGGCGCCGCGGAACGGCTCGGAGGTGAGACATGGTTCACGCTCGGTGACCGCGACATCGGCCTCCATCTCGTCCGGACCGAGCGGCTCCGGAACGGAGAGGCACTCAGTGCCGTCTTTGCGGCGCTTACGGAGGCAGCAGGCGTTCGCGTGCGGCTCCTGCCGGTCTCGGACGACCCGGTCCGGACCGTCCTGTCGACGCCGGGCGGCGACCTCGACTTCCAGACCTGGTTCGTGCGCCGTCGCCACCAGGACCACGTCCTCGCCGTCCGCTACGTGGGCGCTGAGGCGGCCGGCCCGGCTCCGGGCGTCCTCGAGGCGATCGCGGGCGCTGAGGTCGTCTTCCTCGCGCCCTCGAACCCCTTCGTATCGATCGGCCCGATTCTGGCCGTCGCGGGAGTCGCTGAGGAGCTTCGCAAGCGCTCCGGCCCTGTCGTCGCGGTCTCTCCGCTCGTCGGAGGTCGTGCGGTCCGCGGGCCCCTCACGGAGATGATGGTGTCGCTCGGCCACGACTCGAGCGCGGTCGGCGTGGCCAGCCTCTACGAGGAGATCGCCTCGACGTTCGTCCTCGACCCTGCCGACTCCGCGCTGGCAGCGTCTGTCGAAGCGCTCGGCCTGCGGGCCCTCGTCCTGCCCATCGTTATGGTGGATCCCGAGCGACGACAGGAGGTCGGCCGCGCCGTGCTCGAGGCGCTCGCATGACGATCGGGATCCTCGGGGGGACCGGCGACTTCGGCCGGGGCCTCGCGACCCGCCTGCGCACTCTCGGCGAGGATGTGCTCGTCGGCTCGCGGACGCCGCGCGAGGGTGTGGTGGCGAACGCCGAGGCGGCAACGCGCGCCGAGCTCGTCTTCCTCTCCGTTCCGCCCACCGGTGTCGAGTCGACCGCTCGTGACCTCGCGGCTGAGCTCGCGGGCAGGATCGTCGTGAGCGTCGCGAGCCCGGTCGTCTTCCGCGACGGCCGTCCGAGCCTGGACCCAGGCGAACGATCGCTGGCGGAGACGGCCGCCGAGGCCGCCCCGGAGGCGCGCGTCGTCGCCGGCTTTCACACTATCGCCGCGAAGGCGCTCGCACGGCCCGACCCGCTCGACGAGGACGTCCTTCTCTGTGGTGACGACGCGGACGCGAAGGCGACCGTGGCGCGACTCGCCGAGCGAATCGTCGCAGGCCGCGCGCTCGACTGCGGCCGGCTCGAAGCGGCAGGGTGGCTCGAGACGTTGACCGCGCTTCTTCTCACGATCAACAAGAACTACAAGTCCGAGACCGGCGTCCGCATCACCGGGCTCTAGCCGCCGCGACGCGCGATGATCGGCTCGATGGGCGAGCTTCGAATGACCCCGCTCGAGGGCGTGCCCGAGGTGCGTCCCGGTGACGACCTGGGCGCGCTTCTCGGAGACGCGCTCGAGCCGGTAGGCGGTCTCGAGGAAGGCGACGTCCTCGTGGTGGCGCAAAAGGTCGTCTCGAAATCCGAGGGCCGGATCGAGGAAACCAACGATCCGCTCGGCGTCTCCCTGCGCGAGGCTCGCGCGGTCCGTCGAATCCGAGGCGATCTCGTCATCGCCGAGACGGAGCATGGATTCGTGTGTGCGAGCGCGGGCGTCGATCGCTCCAACACGCCGGGAGAGGGCTGGGTCGTGCTCCTCCCGCGCGATCCGGATGCGTCCGCACGCGGGATCCGCGCTGCGCTGGCCAGGCGGTTCGGCGCCGCTCCGGCTGTCATCGTCAGCGACTCGTTCGGGCGCGCGTGGCGCCAGGGAACGACGGACGTTGCGATCGGCGTCGCCGGCCTCTCACCGCTCCTGGATCTTCGAGGGGCCAAGGACACACGCGGGCGCGAGCTCGAGGCAACCGTGATCGCGATCGCGGACGAGCTCGCGGGCGCCGCTGAGCTCGTGATGGGCAAGGCCAGGCGGGTTCCCGCCGTCCGGATCCGTGGCTACCGCGTTCCGCCGGGCGACGGATCCGCACGCGACCTCGTCATGCCGCGCGAACGGGACCTGTTTCCCTAGATACGCTTTTCTTCGTGGGTCGTGCTGAAGAGACGCTCGAGAAGGTTCGGCGAAAGCGCGAGCGACACAAGGAGCGCAACGTGCTGTACCGGACCATTTTCGCCGTTGCGGCAGTCTTCGTCGTCGCCGGTGGCATCGTCCTGTCGCTCCCGCTCGTGCCCGGGCCCGGGGTCCTCCTGATCGCGATCGGGCTCAGCATGCTGGCGCTCGAGTTCACCTGGGCCGAGCG
>JACCYG010000339.1 GCA_013696595.1 Actinomycetota bacterium
AACACGGAGAAGCGCGACGTCGTTCCCCCCGTCCAGGTACTCCGTCGTCGCGTCGAGCGACTCGCCGCCGGGCGCGAGCGAGCGTGTGTCCGTCTGCCCGGAGACGACGTGTGCGTTCGTCGCGACGAGCTCTCGGCGGACGACCCATCCGGAGCCCTGGACTCCGAGCCCACAGGAGGTGCCTTCGATCTTGACCACGCTCTCCGCGGCGGCGCGAGCTCCCGCACTGCGAAGGACGCTTGGATCCGGGGGAGGCAGCGCCCGCCCGGCGAACTCCGGCAGGACGGGAAACGGGTCGAAGCGGTCAAGCGCCCGAAGGACCGGGTCGGGCGGCACGAACCGGACGAGGGCCGGGAGGATCCGCGAGTCCTGCACCGCCTCCCGAAGGCCGATCCTGGGCTGGTAGAGAAAGAGGACGGCGCCGAGCCAGGCGAGAGCGAGACCGAGCGCCGCCCCGCCGGCCACACCGCCGGCTCGATCGGCCGATCGCAGGCCAGGTCGCGAAGCGAGGAAGCGCGCAGCGGGCTTCGCGAGCGTCCCCGCGGCGGTGCCGAGGACGACCGCTCCGGTTGCCGCACCTAAGACGCTCGCGAGCGGAACCCAGGCCGATCGATCGTCCGAGAGAACGTGGGGCGCGATCCACGCGCCGGCGAGCGCTCCCAGAACGACACCCACGAGCGAGACGAGCTGCGAAGCGAGACCGCGGAAGAACCCGGACGCGGCGAACAGTGCGACCCAGACGAGAAGGACGACGTCGGCGACACTCACCCGCCCGAGGATACGGACGAGGCCCGCCGCCTAGATGACGAGGTTCACGAGCCGGCCCGGTACGACGACGGCCTTTCGGATCTCCTTTTCGTCGAGGTGGGCGCGGACCCGGGGTAGAGCCTTCGCGCGCTCGACGAGCTCGTCCTCGGTCAGGCCGGCGGCGACCTCGACTCGATCTCGGACGCGGCCGTTCACCTGCACGACGAGCACGAAGGTCTCGCGCTCGAGCAGTGCGGGATCCGCCTCCGGCCACCGCGTCTCCCAGAGCCGCTCGTGGCCGAGCCGTTCCCAGAGCTCCTCGGCGATATGCGGCGTGTAGAGCTGGATGAGCGAGACGGCCGTCTCGGTCGCGAACCGGACTTCGTCGGCCTGCTCGGGATCGTCCTTCACCAGATAGACGTCGTTCACGAGCTCCATCACGGCCGCGATCGGCGTGTTGAACTGGAAGCGACGATCGATGTCGTCGCTTACCTTCGCGATCGCCGCGTGGGCCTTGCGCACGAGCGGCCCATCGGCTGACGCACCGGCGGGCCCGCGCTCGGACACCTCCAGCCCGAGCCGCCAGAGCCGGCCCAGGAAGCGCGACATCCCTTCGATCCCCGTGTCCTGCCACTCCTTGTCGTCGGCGGCGGGGGCCATGAAAAGGATGTAGAGCCGCACGGCATCGGCCCCGTAGCGCTCGATGTAGGGGTTCGGCATGATCACGTTCCCCTTCGACTTGGACATCTTCGCGCCGAGGTAATGGATCATTCCCTGGTTGAAGAGGCGCAGGAACGGCTCCCGGAACCCGAGGATCCCGAGGTCGTTCATCACCTTCGTGAAGAAGCGCGCGTAGAGCAGATGGAGAATCGCGTGCTCGATTCCGCCGATGTACTGCTTGACGGGGAGCCAGTACGCGACGATCTCGGGGTCGAACGGCGCCGCGTCGTTTCGGGGATCGGCGTAGCGGAGGTAGTACCAGGAGGAGTCGACGAACGTGTCCATCGTGTCGGTCTCTCGGCGCGCCTCGCCGCCACACGATGGGCACGGCGTTCGCACCCAGTCCTCTGCGGCCGCGAGCGGCGAGCGTCCCTTGGGCAGGTATTCCTCGACGTCCGGTAGGAGAACCGGGAGCTCGTCCTCGGGGACGGGGACGACGCCGCAGCTCTCGCAGTAGACGATCGGGATCGGGCAGCCCCAGTAGCGCTGGCGCGAGAGGAGCCAGTCGCGGAGGCGATAGTTGACCGCAAACCGGGCCCGCTGCTTCCTCTCGAGCCACTCGACGATCGCGCGCTTCGCCTC
>JACCYG010000029.1 GCA_013696595.1 Actinomycetota bacterium
GCTCGAGGTCGAAGAGCTGGCTGTAGGGCACGTTCGCCTCTGCCAGCAGCACGTTCATGTGTCCGGGCATGCGCCCCGCCACCGGGTGGATCGCGTACTTGACGTTCACGCCGCGCACTTCGAGGAGGTCTGCGAGCTCGCGGGTTGCATGCTGAGCCTGCGCGACGGCGAGACCGTAACCGGGAACGACGACGACCTGCCGCGCGTAGGCGAGCATCACGGCGGCGTCCTCTGCCGTGATCTCGCGCACCATCTTCCCGTCGGAATCCGGTGCCCCCGCTGCCACGGCTCCGCTTGCCGGCGCCGCACCAAACGCGCCGAAGAGGACGTTCGCGAGCGAACGGTTCATCGCGCGGCCCATGAGGACGGTGAGGAGCGTGCCCGAGGCGCCGACGAGCGTTCCGCCGATGATGAGCGCCGAGTTGTCGAGGACGAAGCCGGTCGAGGCCGCGGCGAGCCCTGTGAACGCGTTCAGGAACGAGATCACGACGGGCATGTCTGCGCCGCCGATTGGGAGGACGAGCATGACGCCGAAGGCGAGGGCGCCCGCGAGCAGCAGCACCATCCACACCTGGTCCTCGCTCACGGCCGCCGCGACTGCGCAGCCGACCGTCGCGACGAACAGCGCGCCGTTGGCCACCTGCTGCGCGGGAAACGTGAGCGGTCGGCCGGGGAGGAGCTCCTGCAGCTTGGCGAAGGCGACCAGGCTGCCCGAGAAGCTGATCGAGCCGATCAAGGCGGAGAACATGATCGCCGCCGCCACGTCGCCGGCGAGCGGGCCCGCATCCGGCGCCAGCCGGTGGAACTCGACAGCCGCAACGAGCGCCGCCGCGCCGCCCCCGACACCGTTGAAGAGCGCGACCATCTGGGGCATCGCCGTCATCCGCACGAGTCGAGCCGAGGCGACACCGATCACCGAGCCGACCGCGATTCCGGTGCCAATCAGGCCGTAGCTCTCGATCTCGGGCGAGAAGAGCGTGACGACGACGGCGATCACCATCCCCGCGGCGGCGACCCAGTTGCCCGAGCGGGCAGTCGACGGGTGGCTCAGTCGCTTGATCCCGACGATCAGGAGGATCGCGGCGAGCGCGTAGGCGAGGTTGATCGCGTTCTGCGAGACCGCAAGGGGAAGGCTCACTCCCTCGCCTCCGGTCGTCGCCTGAACATGTCGAGCATCCGGTCGGTCACGAGGAAGCCGCCGACGACGTTCACCGTGCCGAAGACGATTGCGACGAAGGCGAGCGTCTTCTCGAGACCGGAGTCGGCCGAGCCCGCGACGAGCATCGCGCCGACGAGCACGATCCCGTGGATCGCGTTCGTCCCCGACATGAGTGGGGTGTGGAGGAGAGTCGGGACCCGCGCGATCAGCTCGAAGCCGAGGAAGACCGCGAGCGCGAAGATCGTGAGCGACGCGATCAGCTCGGCGTTCATGCGGCCACAGACTCCTTCACGACCCGGCCCTCATGGGTGACGCACGTCTCGCGCACGATCTCGTCCTCGAAGTCCACGACGAGCTCTCCGTCGCGGACGAGCAGCCCGACGAAGCTCGACAGGTTGCGGGAGTACATCTGGCTTGCGTGGAGCGGCAGCGTGCTGGGCAGGTTCGTCTCCCCGATCACGGTGACACCCTCGAACTCGATCGTCTCGTCGGGTTGGGTCACGGCGCAGTTGCCGCCCATTTCCGCGGCCAGGTCGACGACGACCGAGCCCGGCCGCATCCTGCGCACGGCGTCCTCGGTGACGAGAAGCGGCGCGGGCTTCCCCGGGATCAACGCGGTTGCGATCACCGCGTCCGAGTCCGCAATGTGAAGGGCGAGGAGCTCGCGCTGGCGCTCCTGCTCGTCCTGGGCGAGCGCGACCGCGTAGCCCCCTACGCCCTCCGCTCCCTCCACGTCGAGCTCGAGGAAGGACGCGCCGAGGCTCTCGACCTGCTCCTTCACGACCGGGCGGACGTCGTACCCCGAGACCACTGCGCCCAGCCGTCGCGCGGTCGCGATCGCCTGCAGGCCGGCCACGCCCGCCCCAAGGACGAGGACCCGGGCGGGCGCGATCGTCCCGGCCGCGGTCGTCAGCATCGGGAAGAACTTGCCGAGCGAGGTGGCCGCGAGGAGCGCGGCCTTGTAGCCCGACACCGTCGCCTGGGACGAGAGCGCGTCCATCGGCTGCGCGCGCGTGATCCGCGGGATTGCGTCCATCGAGAAGCTCGTGACCCCTTGTTCCGCCAGGGCCTGAACGAGATCTGCGTTGACGAGCGGCTGCAGGAACGCGACGAGCGACGAGCCCGGCCGCAAGCGTTCGATCTCATGGTGCGAGGGGTTCTGCACCTTGCAAACGACGTCGGCCTCCGCATAGACGGCGTCGGAGGCGGCAACGCGCGCGCCGGCGCCCTCGTACGCCGAGTCCGGGAACCCGGCCGCAGCGCCGGCGCCGGTCTCGACGATCAGCTCGACGCCGTCGCCGAGCCGCGCGATCGAGTCCGGGACGAGCGCGACCCGGCGCTCGCCCGGCACCGTTTCCTTCGGCACACCGATCCGCATCGGACGCGATTGTAGGGGCGACACATGCGTTGCCCTCGTGACCGATACCCTCAGGCCCATGCACGAATGGCTGATCGCGGCGAGCGAGAGGCTCGCGGCCGAGAGCGGGGGCGAACCTTCCGACTACGTGCTCTCTCAGCAAGAGATCGACGATCTCCTCGAGCTCGCAAGGGTCGCCTCACACGAGAGCGGCGAGCGGATCAACGCGCCGCTCGTCTGCTACCTGGTCGGCCTGGCACGCCCGCGCAGCGGGCGGGAGCTCGGCGACCTCGTCGACGCCGTCGTCGGCAAAGCCGTCTGAGCCGTTCCGCGGCCGAGTATTAGAGGCGAAAAGCGGCGGCCTACGCAGAAGCGGGGATGCCGGCCACGCTTAATCGGCCCTTCGCTCGGGGGACAAACCCGCGCTCCCGATCATCTGCGCCAGCATCCATCCCCGGTCCCCCGAAGTGGCGGCGCTCGAGTCGGTCGCGTATCTACTCAAGCCCTTCCCGCTCGCCGAGCTCGAGGGCGCGCTCGAGAATGCTGGTGGCCCGCACCGGGCCGCCCGCGCTCGCTCGAGCAGGACGAACTCGAGCAGCGGGCACTCGTTAGCGGTCCAGCCACGCCGCTAAGCTCCGGCGCGTGCCGGAGCTGGCCGGGTATACGGCGGTCGTAACAGGGG
>JACCYG010000038.1 GCA_013696595.1 Actinomycetota bacterium
GTCGACGCTCCGACGACGACCACAAGGAGTGCGCCCTGGGCGTCGACCGGCGTCGCGAGGAGCCGGACCGGATCGTCGGAGCCCGGAACGCGATCACGATCAATTGAGATGGGGGCTTCGGTTGCACGCGCCAACTGGGCCTCGGTGAGGAGCGGCCGATCACCGACGAGGGGGCTGCTGTCGACGACGGCACCATCCGCGTCGAGGACCTGCGCGAAGCTCTCGTCCTGCTCGGCGAGGCGGTTCCCGCCACCCTCGCCGAGCCCGGACCCTCCCTCGCGAACGAGGGCGGAGACGTCGTCCGCGCGGCCCCTCAGGCTCTGGTCGATCGCCCCGTCGAGCGCGGATCCGAGCCGCAGGTAGAGAAAGAGCCCCGTCGCCGCGAGGACGACGGCCATCGCAAGTGCGAAGGCGAGCGTCAGCCGCATGCGGATCGGGACGCGCCCGAGCACCTCAATCACCTCCGTCCCGGCGGAGCCGATACCCGGCTCCGCGAACGGTCTCGATCGAGTTGCGCCCGAACGGGCGGTCGACCTTCTCGCGCAGGTACCGGACGTAGACGTCGACCACGTTCGACCGGTTCTCGTAGCCGTAGTCCCATGCGTGCTCGAGGAGATCGACGCGGGAAAGAACCTGCCCGGATCGCCGCATGAACGTCTCGAGCAGCGAGAACTCCTTCGTGGAGAGCTCGATCTCGGTCTCCCCGCGCCAGGCCTGCCGAGTCGAAGGGTCAAGGCGAAGCGATCCGACCTCGAGCACGGCCGGGCGCTCGGCGGCGCCGCGCCGGGTGAGGGCGCGAAGCCGCGCGAGGAGCTCGGCGAAGGAGAACGGCTTGGTCAGGTAGTCGTCCGCGCCGCTGTCGAGCCCGGCCACCCGGTCCTCCACCCCGTCGCGAGCAGTCAGCATGAGAATCGGCGCCCACACGCCGCCATCGCGTAGGTCGCGGCAAACCTCGACGCCGTCGCGCCCGGGCAGCATCAGGTCGAGGACGATCACGTCGTAGGGCGTTGCGCGCGCCATCCAGAGCGCGTCGTCGCCGGTCCGGGCCACGTCCGCGGCGTAGCCCTCCTCGACGAGGCCACGGCGAATTAGCGCCGCCATCTTCGCCTCATCCTCAACGACGAGCGCCCGCACGAATGAATTGTCGCCGACGGCGGACGTGGCTCGCGCCGGCCCCTATTCGACTTCGGAGTCTTCCGCCTCGGAGTCCCCGTCGATCACCACGAGCTTGAAGTTCTCGTCGAGGCGAACATCGACCGTGGAGCCGTCCTTCCTCGTCACTTCGACTTCCCACGTCGCGCCCTTCTCGGAGTCCCGCTCGACGGCATTGGCGGTCCCTCCGCCGGTGATATCGAGCGCGGCCGCCTTCGCGCGGTCCGCCTGAGGGCCCTTGACGGTTTCGTCACCGTCGTCGAGAGCTCCCGTCCCGCGGGCGATCGCCGCTCCCCCGAGGGCGAGGAGAAAAACGGCTGTAATTCCTGCGAGGACCTTGAGCATCCGTCTGTTCACGTCGGCCTCCCTGGTGGTTTGATCGGAGCGCTGAACGTAGACAGGCAGGATGAAACTGCGATGAGAGCCCACGCCGCAGCTCTCATCGGCGTCTCATTCGAAGGGCCTACCGTCCTCGCCATGCACGCAAGAACCTTAGCTCTCAGCGCCATGGTTCTCGCTTTCGCCGCGGCCTGTGGGGGCCAGGAGTCCCCGGCGACCGACAAGCCGGCCCCCCCGACCGGAACCGAAGCAGCGCCGCGGGAGCTCCCCCAGGGCGGCGAGCCCGTCACGCTCGATCCGGCCGACTTCACGAATCAGGTCGACAACCCCTACTGGCCGATGGCACCGGGCAGCCGCTGGGTGTACCGCGAGAGCGACGCGGAAGGGGCGAAGCTCCGCGTGGAAGTCACGGTGACGAGCAAGAAGAAGATGATCATGGGGATCGACGCCCTCGTCGTCCACGATGTAGTCTCGGAGGACGGGCAACTCGTCGAGGACACCGACGACTGGTACGCCCAGGACTCCGACGGAAACGTCTGGTACCTCGGCGAGGACACGAAGGAGTACGAGCACGGCAAGGTCAAGTCGACCGAAGGATCATGGGAGGCAGGCGTGGACGGCGCGCAGGCCGGAATCATCCTTCCCGCCGACCCGATGCCCGGCATGAAGTACCGGCAGGAGTACTACGAGGGCGAGGCGGAGGATGCAGGCGAGATCCTGAGCCTCGACGCGAAGGCGACGGTCCCGTACGGAGCCTTCGACCATCTCCTGCAGACGAAGGACAGACGCCGCTCGAGCCCGACCTGATCGAGCACAAGTACTACGCCCGCGGCATCGGGCCCGTCTTCGCCGTGACGAGATCAGGCGGCTCCGACCGGGAAGTGCTCGTCAGCTTCAGCCAGGGGGCCTGAAGGAACGCGGACGGCGGCCGCGGCGGCCGCGCGTCCGCGGTCAGCCTTACGAACGCACGGTCTCGCGCGGCTGCGGCACGATCCGGATGTACGGTCGCGGCGACTTCCATCCCTCCGGATACGTCTTCTTCGCCTCCTCGTCTGAGAC
>JACCYG010000004.1 GCA_013696595.1 Actinomycetota bacterium
AGTTGATCGTCGCCTTGACGGTGCGCCGACTCGGCCGCGACGAGTGCGAGTGCGAGTGCGAGTGCGGGCGCGCGACACGGCGCTCGAGCGCGCGGCGCGTCACCGGCCCGGCGACGGCGTCGACTCCGAGCCCCGCGCGGCGCTGATAGCGGCGGAGCGCGCGGGCTGTCTCACCTCCGAAGTAGCCGTCGATGATCCCCGTCGGGCTCCCGCGGCGCTTCAGCATGAACTGGAGGACGGAGACGTCCCAGCCGACCATCCCGCGCCGGAGCGGGCGCCGCCCGTAGAGCGGCCGCCCGAGCCGTCCCAGCGCGGCCCGCGTCCGGCGGCCCGGAATCCCGTCGACGCGGAGGTGCATGCGATGCTGGAACGCGCGCACGCCGAGGGCGGTCTGCGGGCCGGCGATCCCGTCGATCGGGCCGCCGTAGAAACCCCACGAGCGAAGCGCGACCTGGAGACCCGCGGTCTGCGGGTTGATCCCGGCGGCGGCCGGTGCGGCGACCGCGAAGACTGCGCACAGGGACGCCGAGACGAGAAGCAAGCGGAGCCGCATGGGCCTGCCTTTTACGCAGGCACACAAAGTCCTGCCACTCCCGCGGCCGCACTTACATTCTCTGGACCTGATCGGACGGAGAGGCCGACCGGACGATGAGCCCGGTCGCCTAGCGGCGCTACGGGACGCTTCCTCGTCGCATCAGCCATTCCATCGGCTGTCCTGTCACGCGCTGAATTGCGTCGAAGTGACGGTCGTAATGGAGGACGATCGCGTCGTGGACCGCCGCGATCGCGGCTATGAGAATGTCGACGGGGCTCGGGCCACGATGCTGGCTACGGTCCGCAAGCCGCTCTTGCGTCTGAAGGGCGAATCTTGCCGCGTTTTCGTCGAGAGGAAGGTACGGAAGTCGCTGGAGGTCCGAAGCGAGGGTGTGGTAGTCGCGTCGGCCCCGGGACGAATAGAGGAGCTCGAGCGAAACGGGCACACAAATGGCGATCTCGTCGGCGTCGAGGAGCGTTTCCCATTGCTCGTCAACCCGGCCGCTCCGGTGCCATGCGCTCGTGTCGGCGAGATAGGCCAATCAGGGCCGACGGAGGCGGCGGAGCTCACTTGGCGACGGACCAATCCCACCATCGCGACGTATTCGTTCCATCAAGCGCCGTCGGGCGGCGAGCCGAACGACCTCGTCGAGTGCACGATCGACGGTCGCGGCGAGCGTCTTCGTCCCGAGGATCTCACGGGCCTGATCGACCTTCTTGCGGTCGATGACCAGAGAGGTCTTGTCCCTTTTGGATATCTTGGTTGGCACCTAATCGATATCTTAGCGCGCGCGGCGGTTAGCGTCCACTCGCGTTTCTAGAATGGCGTGCCTGTGACGGGTCCGCCCTTCGTCCATCTCCACGTCCACTCCGAGTACTCGATCCTCGACGGGGCCTGTCGGATTCCCGACCTGGCGGCCCGCGCGGCCGAGCTCGAGATGCCGGCCGTCGCCCTCACCGATCACGGCTCGCTTGCGGGCGCGGTGCAGCTCTACAAGGAGGCGACGAACCAGGGCGTGAAGCCCGTGATCGGCTGCGAAGTCTACGTCGCGGACGACCGGCGGGAGCAGAAGAAGGGCTACGCGCACCTCACGCTTCTCGCCGAGTCGAACGAGGGCTACGGGAACCTGATCAAGCTCGTCTCGTCAGGCTTCCTCGAGGGCTACTACTACAAGCCGCGCGTCGACTGGGACCTCCTCGCGGCACATGCGAAGGGGCTGGTCGCCCTCTCGGGCTGCCTCTCCGGGCGCGTCGCCAAGGCGCTCGAGAACGGAAACCGCGGCGAGGCCGAGACCGAGCTCGCGCGCCTCCGCGACATCTTCGGCGCGGATTCGACCTACGTCGAGATCCAGAACGCCGGGCTCGACGTGCAGGGGAGGATCAACACCGACCTCGCTGAGATCTCACGGTCGACCGGGCTCCCGCTCGTCGCGACCGGCGACGTGCACTACCTGCGCCACGAGGACGCGCAGGCGCACGAGGCGCTTCTCTGCATCCAGTCGGGGGACACGCTCTCGAACCCCGACCACTGGAAGTTCGACACGGACCAGTTCTACTTGAAGAGCCCGGCCGAGATGGCGCAGGACTTCGTCGACTATCCCGACGCCCTCGCGCGGACCCTCGAGGTCGCCGAGCGCTGCACGGTCACGCTCGAGCTCGGCCGGATCCTCCTCCCGTCGTACCCGACGCCCGAGGGGCGCGACGCGTTCGACTACCTCGTCGAGCTCTGCGAAAAAGGCCTGCAAAAGCGGTACGAACGGGTTACGCCGGAGCTCCAGGACCGGCTCAAGTTCGAGCTCAAGACGATCAAGGAGATGGGCTTCGCCGACTACTTCCTCATCGTCTGGGACTTCATCGCGTTCGCGAAGCGAAACGGAATCGGGGTCGGGCCCGGGAGGGGGAGCGCGGCCGGCTCGCTCGTCGCCTACGCGCTCGAGATCACGGACATCGACCCGATCAAGTACGACCTCCTCTTCGAGCGCTTCCTGAACCCCGGCCGAAAGTCGATGCCCGACATCGACATCGACTTCTCGGTCCACGGCCGCGACCAGGTCATCAACTACGTGGCCGAGAAGTACGGGCGCGACCGCGTCGCCCAGATCATCACGTTCGGGACGATGATGGCGCGCGCCGCCGTCCGCGACGCCGGACGAGTCCTCGACATCCCCTACGGCGCGGTCGACAAGGTCGCGAAGCTGATCCCCGAGGGGCCGAAGGTCTACCTCGACGACTGCCTGAAGAAGGGATCCGAGCTGAAGGCGGCCTACGACGCGGACGAGCTCGTGCGCCAGATCGTCGACCTCGCAAAGCCGCTCGAGGGGCTTGTGCGCCAGGACTCGATCCACGCCGCGGGCGTCGTGATCGGCGACCGGCCGCTCGTCGAGTACGTGCCGCTCCAGCAGAAGGGGCCCGACCAGGAGGTCGTGACGCAGTTCCCGATGGGCGACGTCGAGGCGCTCGGCCTCCTCAAGATGGACTTTCTCGGCCTGCGCAACCTCGACGTGATCGACAAGGCGGTCGACCTGATCGGCGGCGTCGACATCGTCTCCCTTCCGCTCGATGACGCGAAGACGTACGAGATGCTCCAGCGCGGGGAGTCGACGGGCGTCTTCCAGTTCGAGTCGTCCGGCATGCGCGAGGCGCTCCGCCAGGTGCGCCCGACGGAGTTCGAGGACCTGATCGCGCTCGTCGCGCTCTACCGGCCGGGGCCGATGG
>JACCYG010000071.1 GCA_013696595.1 Actinomycetota bacterium
CCAGGCGATGGAGAAGCACGCCGCCTACTGCGCGATGATGCGGTTGGGCCTCCACGTCCCGGCGACGTGGCTGCTCCCCCACCGGGTGCCGCCTGACAACCCGCGCTACATGCCGATGGCCGAGCGGTACAATCCGCCCTTCGACCTCGAAGCCGTCGGCGAGCAGATCGGCTATCCGCTCTTCATGAAGCCGTTCGACGGCGGGATGTGGGTCGGCGTGACGCGGATCACGAGCCCCGAGGAGCTCCGCTACGCGTACGAGCACTCCGGCGAGCGGCTGATGCACCTGCAGGCCGCAGTCGACGGATTCGACGTCTTCGCGCGGAGCCTCTCGATTGGGCCGCAGACGAAGGTCATGCACTACGACCCGGCGGCGGACGGCCATCACCGCTACGTCCTCGACGCGGATTTCCTGAGGCCGGAGCTCGAACGCGAGGTCGCGATCGTGAGCCGCCTCGTGAACGCGTTCTTCCGCTGGGAGGCGAACTCGTGCGAGATCCTCGTGAAGGACGGCCGGGCACACCCGATCGACTACGCAAACGCCTCGCCCGACCTCGCCCTCGTCAGCCTCCACTACTACTTCCCCTGGGCGATCAGATCCCTCGTCGCGTGGAGCATCTTCTGCTGCGTCACGAAGCGGCCGATGCGCCTGAACCAGAACACGCGCGACTACTTCGAGGCCGGCGACGACGAGGCTCTCACCTACGAGCAGAAGCTCGACCGCTACGCCGAGCTCGCGAACAACTATTTTCAGACCGCCCGCTTCGAGGAGTTCTGCGCGGAGACGCTGCCACGCCTCGACGAGATCGTGGTCGAGTACGTCGAGAGTGCAGACTTCGACGAGCTCGCCGTCAAGACGATCACGACCGAGGTCCTCGAGCCCGAGAAGCACGAGGCGCTGATCGAGCGGTCGCGGACGAACGTCAACGCGTGGGCGTCCGACGCGCGGGCAGCCGCTCGCTAGCCCGCGTTTCGGCGCGCCATGTCGCGGAATTTTCACAACTGAAACGACTCGGAGGTGACGCAATGCCCGGCAAGAAGGCGAACGTCAAGAACGAGAAGCAGTACGAGAAGCTGAAGGAAAAGGGGATGTCGAAGGAGCGGGCGGCGAAGATCTCGAATTCCCCTGGGGCATCGAGTCGCGGCGGCAAGGCGGCGGCGCGCAAGAGCTAGCGTCGGCGTCAGGCAATCGCACGCGCTACGTCTGTGACGCGAGCGCTTCGACGGCAGCCGAGAGGTCGGCGTGGACGCTGTCGGCGACGTACACGGTCCCCGGGTGCGGCGGGCTCCCGCCCGTGTAGGCGACCACGTGTTTTCCGCTCGCGTGTGCGTGCCAGGCCTCCATGGCCGTTCCTTCGTCCGGTGACGTGAACGCAGCGAGCACTGCGTCGCACGTCGCAATCTCGACCAGGTCTTCCTCGACGATCTCCTGCTCGCGGCCCACAGTCCGGCCGCGGTAATCCCTTCGCATGGGGTCGACCGGCTCCCACCCGATCTCGCGGACGAGGGCCGCAGCGCGCCGCCGATACTCGTCCGCGTAGGGCGGGCCGGCCAGGTACACGCGCTTCACTCGTTCGATGCGCCTACAGTACGGCTCATGGAATCCAGCGTGCGGTCAAGCGAGTTCGTAGCGCTCGGCCAACCGGGCTCGGAACGCTACGCAGGGCTCGAAACCTTCCCGAACCCGGGCGTCTCGCACGTCGAGATGACGAGCGACGAGGTCACCGCCGTCTGTCCCGTCACAGGCCAGCCGGACCTCTACGTGGCGGCCATCGAGTACTGGCCCGGCGAGCGCTGCATCGAGTCGAAGTCACTCAAGCTCTACCTGAGCTCCTTCCGGAACGAAGGCGTCTTCTGCGAAGCCCTCGCAGTGAAGATCCGGGACGACGTCGCCGAAGCGCTCGACCTTCAACCCGAGAAGGTGCGGGTGACGCTCGAGCAAAAAGCGCGCGGCGGAATCACGATCACCGCCACCTCGTAGGGCGAAGCGTCGTGCGGACTTGGGCGCTTCCGCCGCCGTGCCGATAAAGGACGAGCTTGAGCGTCTCCTCACCCAGCGACGCACGCCTCCAGACGCGGCTCGCGCGGCTGACAGCGTCGTCGATCGCCGCGTTGAACGTGCGCTCCGTCGGCGCCTTCGTTGCGATGACGGCCTCTACGTCGGTGCCGCCAAGCTCGGTATAGCGCTCTCGGTCGCGCATGGCCTGATTTACGCCGGTCTGGACACCCACCGGGATCACCCTCGCCGCGCTCGTCCTTTTCGGGCCTCATCTCTGACCGGCGATCGCGCTCGGAGCATTCATCGCGAACGCGACGAGCGAGGCCTCGATTCCTGAAACGTCCGCGATCTCCGTCGGCAACACGCTCGAGGCCGTCGTCGGCGCCGCGCTGCTACGTCGTGTCCACTTCAGACCAGCCCTCGACCGCGTCCGAGATGTCCTCGCCCTGGTCGTGCTCGCAGCGGCGGTGAGCACGGCGGTCAGCGCGACGAACGGCGTGACGACACTCTGGATCTCCGGCGACGTCCCCGGCTCTGCGTATGGCTCGGAATGGCTCCTCTGGTGGACCGGAGACGCCATGGGCGATCTGATCGTCGCGCCGCTTCTGCTCGTCTGGTGGGCGACCCCGCTACGCAAGGTCGACCGAGCGAAAGCGATCGAAGGCGCCGCGCTCCTCGTCCTCCTCGTCGGGCTCAGCTCGTTCATCTTCCTGGCCGGGTCCTGGCGCTATCCTCATTTGCTCTTCCCGTTGCTCATCTGGGCAGTGCTGCGCTTTCGACAGCGCGGAGCGGTCACGAGCAGCTTTTTGGTCGCCGCAATCGCGATCGCGGGGGCTGTCAGCGGCATGACGCCCGTCGGCCAAGGGAGCGGGACGGTCGTGGTCCAGATCCTCGAAGGGCTCCTCGCCGGCGTCCCTGTCAGCCTGTTGATCCTGGGCGCCGTCCTCTCCGAACGCGCCGCGGGCGAAGAGAGCCTTGCGCGAGCGAACGCGTCTCTGCGGGAGGCGCAGCAGGTGGCCCGAATCGGCAAGCTGGGAATGGAACATGGCTCCGAACCGCGTGACGTGGTCGGACGAGCTCTACCGCCTGTTCAGACTCGCGCCACGCTCGCTCGAGGTGACCTTCGAATCGTTCCTGCAGCGTGTACATCCCGACGATCGGGGGCGGCTGCAGGAGGCGGTCGAGACCGCCTCCAACTACAGAGAGCCCTTTGCGCTCGAGCATCGGATCGTGCTCCCCGATGGTCACGTGCGTTGGCTTCACGCACGCGGGCGCGTTGTCGTCGACGGGACGGGTGCGCCTGCGCACATGCTCGGGACGGCCCAGGACATCACCGCTTTGACGACCTGCGCGACAACATCCTCTCCACGGTCTCGCACGAGCTTCGCACGCCCCTTACGTCGATCATCGGCTTCTCCCTCACGTTGAAGGAGCACGGGTCCGAGATCGCTGACACGACCGGCGCGGAGATCGTCGGCCATCTCAACGAGCAAGCGGGCAAGCTCGACCGGCTCCTCTCCGACCTACTCGACCTCGACCGCCTCCGACACGGTTCTATCCGCCCGATGTTTCGTCCGACGGGCGTCGGTCGTCTCGCGTCGCATGTTGCAGCGAATCACGCCGCGGACGGCAATCCGGTCGCTGTGCGCGCGGATTCCATCGTCGCCGCAGTCGACGCACCGAAAGTCGAGCGGATCGTCGACAACCTGCTCGCGAACGCCGTGAAGTACACGCCCGCGGGAACGGAGATCTCCATCCGGGTCGAGAGGGCAAACGGCGGCGTCCTCATCGCCGTCGACGATCGCGGACCCGGTGTGCCGGAAGAGCGCCGGGAGGAGATCTTCGACATTTTCAACCGCGGCGGAGAGGGCAGCACGAAGACGCCCGGAACCGGGATCGGGCTCTCCCTCGTCGCCCAGTTCGCGGCGCTACACAACGGACGCGTCTGGGTCGAAGAGAATCCCGGCGGCGGAGCGTCGTTCCGCGTCTACCTGCCCGCGGAACAGACGGCTTCAGCCCGGGCGCCGCGCTAGGACCGTCGCTACGGCGAGTGTGGCGCGACGACAGACGTCCGCGCCGCCTCAGTCGGTTCGGGCACCTGCTCGCCCTGCGTCACGGCGACGCGGGCGGCCGAATGAGCCACGACGGAGTACGTCGGCGCCGCGGCGACTACGGCCTCGCTTCCGAGCTCGTGCCCAGGCAGCACGATGAAGCGCCCCGGGCTCGCACAGACGTCCGTGTGGACGGCGGACGGCACTTCGATCTGCGCGATGCAGCCGTCCCGATCGCATTCGCACAGCACGAAGTACGTGCCCGCACCGTTGTCGTCGCGGAAGCGCGTGTTGATCGTGCGGATTCGCTCGTTGACCTCGCGGAAGATCAGGCGGTTTTTCGAGAGGGCGGGAATTGGGGGGAACCTCGGAGTCGGGGGAAGCAGTTAGTATAGACAGAACGGTCTGTACATTCAATCGGATTCCGCGCTAGACTAGGCTTCTATGGCCCAAGGCCCTGCGGTACAACCGAAGCCCGATGCGCGTGGACGCATCCTGAACACGGCGTACGAGCTCTTCTCACAGCGCGCGATCCGCGATGTCGGCATCGACGAGGTCGTCGAGCGCGCAGGCGTCGCGAAGGCGACGCTCTACC
>JACCYG010000096.1 GCA_013696595.1 Actinomycetota bacterium
ATGAAGAACGAGCTCACCGTCGTCGGTCGGGAAGAGGAAGTGCTTGCCGCGGCGGCGCGCGCCCGCAAAGCGCCTGCCTTCGAGGTCGTGGAGGGGCGGGTCGAATGTCTTCACGGTTGCGATGTGCGCGGGGCCTGCCCTTGCGACCGGGACCGCGCGCACGGGCTCGTCGAGCGAGCGGCGCCACGCCTCGACCTCGGGGTATTCAGGCACAGGCGCGTCGAGCCCGAGCGGGCCGGTCATGACCGGCTCCTACGAAGATCGGATTACGCTCCGCTGCCATGTCCTCGCCGATCAGCGTAGTCGTCAGGCGCGGAGACGTCGTCGAGTCGCGCCACCGCGTCCACGCCGTCGCGGCGCGCGACGGCGAGATTGTGGACTCGGCGGGCGATCCCGAGCTCGTCACGTTCCTCCGCTCGGCGGCGAAGCCGTTCCAGGCCTTACCGCTCGCGCGCGAGCATCCTGAGCTAGCGCCCGAGGAGCTTGCGATCGCGTGCGCTTCCCACGAGGCCCTGCCCGAGCAGCTTGCGGCCGTTGGTGCGCTCCTCGCGCTCGCGGGAGCCGGTGAGGACGATCTCGAGTGCGGTGCCCAGGACGGAAGCCGCCTTCGTCACAACTGCTCCGGGAAGCACGCGGGGATGCTTCTCCATGCCCGCACCCGCGGCTGGCCGCGCAAGGGCTATCGACTCCCCGACCACCCGCTTCAGGAGGAGATCCTTGCGCTCGTGGCTGACACGTCCGGTCTGCGGCGCGAACAAATCCGTCTCGGAACCGACGGTTGCGGGGTCGTCGCCTTCGGGATCCCCCTGGTTCGTATGGCAGAGATGTTCTCCCGCCTCGTTCGGGGCGAGCTCGACGGCGCGACCGCGATCGCCGACGTCATGCGCGGTCATCCAGACCTGATCGGAGGCCCCTCAGCGCCTGATTCGACGCTCATGCGTGCGGTGCCCGGCGCAGTTGCGAAGCGCGGCGCGGAAGGCGTTCTCTGCGCCGGGCTCCCCGACGGGAACGGCGTCGCGATCAAGGTCGAGGACGGCGCAAGTCGTGCTGCGGGACCCGCGCTCGGACGATTTCTGGGCGTAGAGGAACTCGCGGAATCCCCTGTTTTCAACAGCCGTGGTGAGCAGGTCGGCGCCGTTTCTCCCTGCTCCTAAAAAAATCGCTCACGTTTTCCCCAGGTGGTTGTACAATCCACGCGCGGTGTGCCTGTGAGCCGGGGGATAGCAGGGTCTCGCCGGCTCTTTTCGTTCCAGACAACAACGTTGCGACGGTAACGAGAAAGGCGAGGTTCATGCTCACAGTCGACATCACCCTCCCCGACATCGAAGAGCTGCACAAGGTCGTCGTCGATGGGCAAGAGAAGGGATTTCTCACCTACGACGAGATCGTTTCGGGGCTGGAGGAGGTCGAGCTGACGAAGGAGCAGGTCGAGGACTTCTACACCTACCTGATCGACCACGGCGTCGAGCTCGTGGAGGGCGTCGAGCACAAGGCGCCCCCGCACGAGCAACCCGCTCTGGCGGAGGAAGAGAAGGGGCCGAAGCTCGACTTGACGGTCGAGCCTTCGCTCGACTCGCTCCGGCTCTACCTTCGCGAGATCGGAAAGGTGCCGCTTCTCACGGCCGACCAGGAGGTCTATCTCGCCAAGCGCATCGAGCGCGGGGACATGGGCGCGAAGACGCAGATGACCGAGGCCAACCTTCGTCTCGTGGTCTCGATCGCGAAGGCGTACCTCGGCCGGGGGCTGTCCTTTCTCGACCTGATCCAGGAGGGCTCGCTCGGCCTGATCCGCGCGGTGGAGAAGTTCGACTATCGCAAGGGCTACAAGTTCTCGACGTATGCCACCTGGTGGATCCGCCAGGACGTCACACGCGCGATCGCGGACAAGGCGCGCACGATCCGGATTCCGGTGCACATGGTCGAGAAGCTGAACAAGGTCGTCCACATCGAGCGCCAGCTCGTGCAGCGCCTCGGCCGCGAGCCAAGGCCCGACGAGATCGCGGTCGAGCTCGATATCACCTGCGAGGAGGTCCGGGAGATCCTCCGGATGGCGCAGCTTCCGATCTCGCTCGAGAAGCCCATCGGCGAGGAGGAGGAGTCCGAGCTAGGCGACTTCGTCCAGG